>NZ_FNDI01000086.1:0-1135 GCF_900100565.1 Paraburkholderia steynii
CGATTCGATCCAGAGGATATGCGACGTCTGCTAGGGGTCTACCATCAAGCTTGTGCATGCGCGATCGAAGCGCATGAAGGCCATATCGCACTTTATATCGGTGACGGCCTGCTCGTCTATTTCGGCTATCCGGATGCGCACGAAGACGATGCCATACGTGCAGTACTCGCCGCCCTTGCCGCCGTAGCTGCGCTTCGCGAGGCCAACGGGGTCATCGAAACAGAGTACGGCGTGCGGCTGCAGGCGCGAATCGGGATCGAAACGGGACTTGTCGTAGCCGGCGCGATTGGCGCTGGATCTTCGCTGGATCACCGCGCGATCGTCGGAGAGGCGCCAATCATCGCCGCAAGGCTGCAGTCGCTCGCTCCTCCCGACGCGATAGTCGTGGGACCGACCACCCAACGCCTGATCCAGGGATCGTTCAAGCTTGAAAACCTTGGCTCGCGTGATCTGAAAGGGGTCACTGGTCCGGTCCGGGTTCAACGTGTGCTGGCGCAAGCGGATACGATCGACCGCTTCGAAATCAGGGCGGCCCAAGGGATCACGCCACTCATCGGCCGGGCTGCAGAACTCGAGATGCTCCGGCGGCACTGGAGGCAGAGTGTGGATGGGAAAATGCGCTGCGTGCTGTTGACCGGCGAGCCGGGAATCGGAAAATCTCGCATGCTGCGGGCGCTCTGCGACGGCATTAGTGACGATTCACATGTGATCGTTTCGCTTCACTGTTCCGCGTACTATCGCAACAGCCCTTTTTGGCCGGTACAACGCTGGCTACAGCGCACTTTCGGCGTCGGCCCCGACGCTTCGGATGCGTCGGATATGGAGCGGCTAGAGGATGGGATCGCGAGACTCGGAGTCGATGCCGACGAGATGCTACTGGTTCTTACAAGTTTGCTTGGGATTCCGACAGGAGCGCGTCATCCGACAGTTGAGACATCTTCACCTTCCTTCAAGCGCCGGACGCTGGACGTGCTGGTGGCGATGCTCGAAACGTCGACGCGCGTTCAGCCGGTACTCTTCGTTGTCGAAGACGCGCACTGGATCGATCCATCATCTCTCGAGTTTGTTCGGCTCGTGGTTGAGCGACTGGTGTCCTCCCGGCTGCTGGTACTTGTCACGGCGCGGCCTGAGTTTG
>NZ_FNDI01000080.1:0-1365 GCF_900100565.1 Paraburkholderia steynii
AGCGAAGCAATCGGAAGGGGTTCCAGGAAAAGCCTCTAAGCTTCAGTTTCACATTGACCGTACCGCAAACCGACACAGGTGGGCGAGATGAGTATTCTAAGGCGCTTGAGAGAACTCGGGAGAAGGAACTCGGCAAATTGGTACCGTAACTTCGGGATAAGGTACGCCCCTGTAGCTTGATGCCCCTGCGGGCAAAGGGTGAAGGGGTTGCAATAAACTGGTGGCTGCGACTGTTTAATAAAAACACAGCACTCTGCAAACACGAAAGTGGACGTATAGGGTGTGACGCCTGCCCGGTGCCGGAAGATTAAATGATGGGGTGCAAGCTCTTGATTGAAGTCCCGGTAAACGGCGGCCGTAACTATAACGGTCCTAAGGTAGCGAAATTCCTTGTCGGGTAAGTTCCGACCTGCACGAATGGCGTAACGATGGCCACACTGTCTCCTCCCGAGACTCAGCGAAGTTGAAGTGTTTGTGATGATGCAATCTCCCCGCGGCTAGACGGAAAGACCCCATGAACCTTTACTGTAGCTTTGCATTGGACTTTGAACCGATCTGTGTAGG
Source organism: Paraburkholderia steynii (assembly GCF_900100565.1). Classification (NCBI taxonomy): domain Bacteria; kingdom Pseudomonadati; phylum Pseudomonadota; class Betaproteobacteria; order Burkholderiales; family Burkholderiaceae; genus Paraburkholderia; species Paraburkholderia steynii. The sequence continues at coordinate 565 of NZ_FNDI01000080.1, forward strand.
ATAGGTGGGAGGCTATGAAGCTGGGACGCTAGTCTCAGTGGAGCCGTCCTTGAAATACCACCCTGGTTTGTTTGAGGTTCTAACCTTGGCCCGTGATCCGGGTCGGGGACAGTGCATGGTGGGCAGTTTGACTGGGGCGGTCTCCTCCCAAAGTGTAACGGAGGAGTACGAAGGTACGCTAGGTACGGTCGGAAATCGTGCTGATAGTGCAATGGCATAAGCGTGCTTAACTGCGAGACCGACAAGTCGAGCAGGTGCGAAAGCAGGTCATAGTGATCCGGTGGTTCTGTATGGAAGGGCCATCGCTCAACGGATAAAAGGTACTCTGGGGATAACAGGCTGATACCGCCCAAGAGTTCATATCGACGGCGGTGTTTGGCACCTCGATGTCGGCTCATCTCATCCTGGGGCTGTAGCCGGTCCCAAGGGTATGGCTGTTCGCCATTTAAAGAGGTACGTGAGCTGGGTTTAAAACGTCGTGAGACAGTTTGGTCCCTATCTGCCGTGGGCGCTGGATATTTGAAGGGGGCTGCTCCTAGTACGAGAGGACCGGAGTGGACGAACCTCTGGTGTACCGGTTGTCACGCCAGTGGCATCGCCGGGTAGCTATGTTCGGAAGAGATAACCGCTGAAAGCATCTAAGCGGGAAACTCGCCTTGAGATGAGATATCCCCGGGGCTTCGAGCCCCTTGAAGGGTCGTTCAAGACCAGGACGTTGATAGGTCAGGTGTGGAAGCGCAGTAATGCGTTAAGCTAACTGATACTAATTGCCCGTAAGGCTTGATCCTATAACAGGTGTGT
>NZ_FNDI01000079.1:0-1383 GCF_900100565.1 Paraburkholderia steynii
GGGGCTGTCATAGATTTTGTGTTCAAGGCATAACATGTAGCTCAAGGAGCATGTATGCCACGCAAACCCAAGACGACCACCGAAGCGCAGACAGCGTTGCCGTCCATTCCGAAGGAACTAATCGACCAGTTCGTGAAGGGGCCGATGACGGCCGAAGCGGTGCATGCCGCTTCGGCGGCGTTCAAGAAGGCGCTGATCGAGCGGGCGCTGGGCGCCGAACTTGGACACCATCTGGGCTATCCGGCGGGTGCCGTGCGGCCAGAAGATGCGACCAACCAGCGCAACGGCAAGAGCGGCAAGACAGTGCTGACCGACGACGGTCCGCTACGGCTGGAGATTCCCCGTGACCGCAACGGCAGCTTTGCGCCGATCCTGATTCCGAAGCACGAACGGCGCTTTACGGGCTTTGACGACAAGATCATCGCGATGTACGCCCGTGGCATGACAGTGCGCGAGATCCAGGGGTTTCTGGCCGAGCAGTACGGTACCGATGTATCGCCGGAATTCATCAGTTCGGTGACCGATGCCGTGATGGACGAGGTGAGTATCTGGCAGGCGCGTCCGCTCGAGCCGATGTACCCGGTAGTGTTCTTTGACGCGCTACGCGTCAAGATCCGCGAGGAAGGGATGGTGCGCAACAAGGCGATCTATCTGGCGCTGGGCATCCTGCCGGACGGCACACGGGACATCCTGGGGCTGTGGATCGAGAACACGGAAGGCGCGAAGTTCTGGATGAAGGTATTCAGCGACCTGAAGGTGCGTGGCGTGCAGGACATCCTGATCGCAGTCACCGATGGACTGAAGGGCATGCCTGAAGCACTGGGCGCGGTGTTTCCGGCCACCACGCTCCAGACGTGCATCGTGCATCTGATCCGCCACTCGCTGGACTACGCGAGCTGGAAAGACCGGCGGGGGCTGGCTGCTGCCCTCAAACCGATCTATTCGGCAACGGGCGCTGAAGCTGCCCAGACCGAACTGGACGCGTTCGAACAGGGTGAGTGGGGCCAGAAATTCCCGACGGTGGTGGCCGCCTGGCGTCGGGCCTGGGATCGCGTGATCCCCTTCTTCGCGTTTCCGCCAGCGGTTCGCAAGGTGATCTACACGACCAATGCCATCGAAAGTGTCAATGCCCGGCTACGCAAGATCGTCAAGACGCGTGGGCACTTCCCGACGGACGAGGCCGCGACCAAACTGCTATGGCTGGCCTTGCGCAATATCACGGCTGACTGGAGCCGTGCCGCGCATGACTGGAAAGCCGCGATGAACCAGTTCGCGATCCTCTACGAGGATCGCTTCACAAGGAATCATTTGTAGAATGCAATTGACGAGCCTGCCAGATGGCAGGCTTTTATCTGCCTTGCACACAAAAATTCAGACACTCCC
>NZ_FNDI01000077.1:0-1823 GCF_900100565.1 Paraburkholderia steynii
GCCGCGTTCGCCGTGATCTTCACGGCCGGGAAGTTGTTGAAGCGCGTGATCAGGTCCGGCCCCGTCACGTAGCGCGAGGTCACCACCGATTTGAGCGGCACCATGCTGCCGTTCGAGCTGCGCACGAAGATCTGCGTCAGGTCGTCGGGCTTCAGCCGGTACGACGGCTCGGCCTGCAGGATCACCTGCCACAGCCGGCTCGAGCGGTTGAACTGCGACACGTACAGCGAGCCGAACATCGTCTGCATCGCGCTGTAGACGTCCTGCACGGGCACGCCGAGCGTCTCGGCCTTGTCGCGGTCCACGTCGACCAGCAGCTGCTGCGAGTTCGCGTTGAAGGTCGAGGTGACGCCCGTCAGTTCGGGGCGCTGCTTGGCCTTCGCGACGAAGTCGTCCACCACGGCGGCGAACTGCGCGATGGTCGCATCGCCCTTGCTCTGGATCCACATCTCGGTGCCGCCTGTCGTGCCCAGCCCCGGAATCGACGGCGGATTGAGCGGCACGACGATGCCCTCGCGGATCTGCGAGAGCGTCTTGTACGCATCGACGAGCACGGCGCGCGCATTCTGCGTGCGGATATTGGCCGACGAATACCGGTCCTCGAAGCTCTTGAAGCCGACAAAGAACGTCGACGAGTTGTTCTTGTTCTGGCTGTCGAGAATGCTGAAGCCGTCCACCGTCGTGATGCTGCCCACGGCCGGCTGCTTCATGAAATACTCGGACACGCGGTCCGACACCTGCCCCGTGCGGTCCAGCGACGCCGCATCGGGCATGATCACGGCGCCCAGCAGATAGCCCTGGTCTTCGGGCGGCAGGAAGGCGGTCGGAATGTCGCGCATCATCACGACGGCCAGCACGATCATGCCGACGAACAGCAGCAGCGCGATCACGAAGCGCTTGATGATGAGGCGCACCGCGCGCGTATAGCCCGCCGTCATGCGCGTGAACTGGTTGTCGAACCAGCGGAAAAAACCCTTCTTCTCGTGGTGCCCTGGCTTGAGCAGCAGCGCCGCGAGCGCGGGCGAGAGCGTCAGCGCGACGATGCCCGAGATCACCACGGAAATCGCAATCGTGATGGCGAACTGCTTGTACATCTGCCCGGTGATGCCGCCGAGAAACGCCACCGGCACGAACACCGCACACAGCACCAGCACGATGGCGACGACGGGGCCCGCCACTTCGTCCATCGCCTGCTTGGCGGCCATCTTCGGATCGAGCTTGTGGACGGTCATGTTGCGCTCGACGTTCTCGATCACGACGATCGCATCGTCGACCACGATGCCGATGGCGAGCACCATGCCGAACAGCGTGAGCATGTTGATCGAGAAACCGAGCGCTTCCATCCCCATGAACGTGCCGACGATCGACACGGGCACCGCGAGCACGGGAATCAGCGTGGCGCGCAGGCTCTGCAGGAACACGAACACGACGATCACCACCAGCACGACGGCCTCGAAGAAGGTGTGTACGACGTCCGTGATCGAGGCGCGCGTGAACTCGGTGGTGTCCATCGCGATTTCGTAGTCGATGCCCTCGGGGAACGACTTCTTCATCTCGGCGAGCGTGGCGCGCACCTGTTTCGAGACATCGAGCGCGTTCGCGCCCGGCTGCTGGTAGACGGCGATCACGGTGGCGGGCTTGCCCTGGAAGCGGCTGCGGATCGAGTAGTCCTTCTGGCCGAGTTCGGCGCGGCCGATGTCCTTCAGCCGCACGATCGCCGCACCGCCGCTCTGCGCACGGATGATGATGTTCTCGAATTCGCCGGGTTCCGTCAGGCGCCCGGTGGTCGTGACCGCGAACGACTGTTCGACGGCGTTGCCCGT
>NZ_FNDI01000076.1:0-2607 GCF_900100565.1 Paraburkholderia steynii
GTAAGCGCGCAATTTCCCCCACCTAGCTTTTGCGTGTATCAAGAGCCACGATTGCGTCCGCAACCTCTAACTTGCGGACGCAATTTATGACCCGGGATGACCTTTCGTTTTTGCCTTTGCGGGTGACCCGCGTGGGCGTGGGTGGCAAGCGCAGCTTCGATGTGACGGGTAAGCGCCTGCTTGTGGAAGCCTGCCAGCAGCCAGGCGCGTCACTGTCGGGCCTGGCATTGAAGGCCGGGGTGAACGCCAACCAGTTGCGCAAATGGGTTCGACTGCACCGGCAGGCACAAACGCGCGCAAGTAACGACGACATGGACGCGTCACCGTCGGCGTTCGTGCCAGTCATCGCGATTGCCGATCCGGCGCCGGCGCTTGCTTCGATGCATCCCGTGCGCGTGCAGCCAGAACAGCAGTCATCGCGTCTGTCTTCGCGTTCGCCGACATCCGCATGGTTGTCGGCCCAGTTGCCCAATGGTGTGAAACTCGAGCTCGAATGCTCGGAGCGCGACACCGCCCTCGTGAGCGCCATGATCGCGGCATTGGGACGGCGCTGATGTTTCGCTTCGAAGCTGATCTGAAGGTGTTCCTGCACCGCGAACCAATCGACTTCCGGGCCGGCATCAACAGTCTGGTGACGCTGGTCGAGCAATCCATGCAACTGGACCCGTTTGCGCGTGCCGTGTACGCCTTCCACAACCGCAGACGTAACCGGATCAAGCTGCTGCTTTACGAGCGCAACGGTTTCTGGCTGATGCTGCGACGCCTCGAGGAAGATCACTTTATCTGGCCGCGCCGGCAACAGGCGGTCATCGAGCTGACGACCGAGCAGTTGCGCTGGCTGCTCGAGGGTATCGATATCGAGGCAATGCGCCGTCATCCCGCGCGGCGGTACCGCCACGCCAGCTGATGTTACAAATCTGCGTAAACCTGTAGCGCGTTGCATTGGGCTATCCTGGGAGCATGAATGAAGACGACTTCTCCCGATTGCCGCCCGCCGCCCAGGCCTATATCCGTGAGCTTGAGTCACGTAACCGTCAGCTTGGCGAACGCATCGCCCAGCTGGAGGAGCAGTTTCGCCTGGCACAGAGCAAACGCTTCGCGCCCAGCAGCGAGAAGCTGCGTGATCGGGTCTTCGACGAGGCTGAACAGATCGCTGCCACTGAAGCGCATGACGATGACGTCGCGACCGACACCTTCACGCTGCCCGAGACTGGCTTGCCGGATGCGCCGCAACCGACACCGCGCAGTCCTGGACGCAAACCGCTGCCGGCGCATCTGCCACGTCAGCGCATCGAATACGATCTGCCCGATGACCAGAAGATATGCCCGTGCTGCGCACACGAGCTTCATCGTATGGGCGAAGAAATAAGCGAACAGCTGCATATCGAGGTGAAGGCGTCAGTGCTGCAGCATGTGCGTTTCAAGTACGCATGCAGGCATTGCGAGCGCCACGCCGAACGCACGCCGGTGATCACCACACCGATGCCGCCGCAGCCATTGCCGGGCAGCAATGCGAGTGCCGCGATGATCGCCACCGTGACGGCCGGCAAGTATGTCGACGGAACGCCGCTATACCGGATGGCTAACGCATTGGGTCGCGCCGACATCGAAGTCGGACGCGGCACGCTGGCGAACTGGATCATCCGGCCTGCTGAGCTGCACTATAGCCGGCTCTTTGAGGCCTTGCGCGGGACACTGCTGTCGCAGTCACTGATTCACGGCGACGAGACAACAGTGCAGGTACTCAAGGAACCTGGCCGCGCCGCGCAGAGCACGTCATACATGTGGGTCTACCGTAGTGCCGAAGACTGTGCGCAGCCGGTCGTGCTGTTCGACTATCGGCCGGGGCGCGGGCAGGAATATCCTCAGGCGTTCCTCGCCGGCTACAAAGGCCTGCTGATGACAGACGGATACGCCGCCTGGCGCACGCTCGAAGGCCCCACCCACCTGGGCTGCCTGGCTCATGCGCGCCGAGGCTTCGTCGACGCGCTCAAGGGCATGAAGAAACCGGGCGGCCGTGCTTCGCAGGCGCTGGAATACTTCAAGGCGCTGTACCAGGTCGAGGCGCTCGCCAAAGCTGATCCGCCCGAAGGCGAGACGCGCGTTGAATATACGCACCGGCTGCGTCAGCAACACAGCGTGCCACTACTTGAAGCATTCAGAAAGTGGCTGGACGAACAGGCGCCGCAGGTCCTGCCAGAAAGTCTGCTGGGCAAGGCGATCTCATACACGCGCAACCAGTGGGCGTATCTGTGTCGCTACGTGAGCGATGGGCGGGCCCCAGTTGACAATAATGTCATCGAACGCGACATCCGCCCATTCTGTACAGGCAGGGCTTCGTGGCTGTTCAGTGACACGGTTGCCGGTGCGAAGGCGAGCGCCATGATCTACAGCCTTATGCTGACCTGCAGGGCCTGCAACGTCGAACCCTACGCCTATCTCGTGCACGTACTGACCGAATTACCGAAGCGTGCATCGGACGCCGAAGTGACAGATCTCTTGCCGTTCAACTTCGCAAGGCTCACCGTCGCTCCTCGAGCTTGACCTGCCCGACACATCTACCTTCGCGCACGTTTCCAACCTCGGTGTGCTAAATCGCGCGCTTAC
>NZ_FNDI01000075.1:0-2799 GCF_900100565.1 Paraburkholderia steynii
CGGTTATCGTTGAACCATGTACGCTGCCAGGAGGCATAATCCGGATACTGGATTTCCAGTGGTGACAGTGAACTGGGCGAACCCCGGACAAAGGCATTGTAGAGCGCGCTCAACTCTCTGAGCAGGATACCTATCGACCATCCGTCGGAAACAATGTGATGCTGGATAACGATGAGGACGTGCTCTTGATCCCTAAGATGCACCATACAGGCGCGAATCAATGGCCCTTGCGTCAGATCAAAGGGCCGCAAGGACTGTTCTCGCACTAGTTCCTTCAGTGCTTTGGTTCCGTCCAGATGTCCCATCAAGTCGATTTCGAGCAGCCTGAAGTTCGCATCTGTGGACAGCAACCTAGCATGCGGCTGGCCGTCAAGTGATACGGAAAAAACAGTTCTAAGCGACTCATGCCGATCCAGAAGACCCTGAAAAGACCGTTGCATAGCTAATGAATCGATGTCACCGTATATCCGGAATGCAATCGGGATATGATACGAGGCAGAGTTCTTATCTTCTTGTGACATGAACCAGACACGTTGCTGCGCAAAAGAAAGTGGCAGAACATCCACGCGCTCAGCTCTCGAAATAGCGTGGTTATCTTTCGAATTCGATCGAATGCCTCTCGCCTCGGCCAGGACCTTGAGTTCTTTTACTTCCTCATTGCTCAAATTCTGCAGAGCAAGTTTAACTACGCTAGTCATGGAAAGACCTCGAGTAGATTAACAGATATAAACGAGAAGTATCTTAGATTGTGAAATCTAACCTGCCTTCAGGCGCGAGAAAATAGCACGATGTGTGGTTATCCCAATGCCGCTTTCATCAGCAACGCTTCCGAAAAAGTCTCAAGAGTGGGATGATTGAACAGCATGCGAATATCTGCGAACACATCGAACTCGTTCTGTACCCGACTGAGTAGTCTCACTGCCAAAAGTGAGTGACCACCTAGATCGAAGAAGTGGTCATGTCGTCCAACACGAGACAATCGAAGAAGATCCATCCATATAGCCGCGAGCGCGGTCTCGATGGGGCCTTTTGGCGGCTCGTACGTCCGTCGAAGGAATGAATTTTCATTTGGAATGGGAAGGGCCTTGCGGTCAAGTTTCCCGTTTGGTGTTAGCGGAAACTCCTCTAAGATGACGAAGGCTGCTGGCACCATATAGTCAGGGAGACTATCCGATAGGTGATTTCGAAGCTCCGCAATTAGACGATCTGCATTCGATTCTCCTTCTGGAGTGTCAGAAGCGTTGGGCACTACATAGGCAACCAGGCATTTATCCGTGCTGTCACCGCGAGCGACCACGATAGCGTCCGCAACATCCTTGTGCTCTGCAATGCGAGCCTCGATCTCGCCCGGTTCTATGCGAAATCCGCGAAGTTTTATCTGATGATCGTTCCGCCCGAGGAAAGCTAAATTTCCATCTGGAAGGTGGCGTGCGAGGTCATTGGTCCGATACATCCGTGCGCCATGCGTTGGATTAAACGGGTCTGGCATGAAACGCTCGGCCGTAAGATCGGGGCGGTTTAGATAACCCCTTGCCACGCCCGTACCACCAATATAAATCTCACCAACGGCGCCACGCGGTACGGGTTGGCGGTTAGCGTCCAGCAAATAGACGCGCATGTTGTGGATCGGACGGCCAATGTGAGGTACAGAGTCTTCGCTACCAATTATCCCGGAGGTTGCAACGACTGTATTTTCTGTACACCCATAGCAGTGAACCAATTTCGTGTTCGGCGGGATCTTCTCAGGAATGCTCTGGAGACTATCACCGCCGGTAAGGAGGTAGCGTAGATTCGGAGGAACGGACTCCCCGGCTAACATTTGCGACATGAGCGGTGTCACCATGAAGGCGAAATGAACGTCCTGTGCACACCACCATTTCAGCAGTGATGCCGTGTCATTTGTTGCTGCGGGAGGAAGTAGAAGCGTCGCGCCGGAAATAAGGGGTGGCCAAATTTCCCAGACGCAGGCGTCGAAAGAAAATCCCGCCGTGACTGTGCAGCGCACACCAGTATCAAGTTGAAAGGATCTTGCATTCCATGTGAGGAAGTTCGGTAGATGCTTATGTTCAACCATGACGCCCTTTGGCGTCCCGGTTGACCCGGACGTGTAGATCACATACGCCATATGATCTGGGCGCAAGCCAAGTTGTACGGGTTCTGGATTGATATCAGGCAACGTATTCCAAGCTGGCTCTGGTGCATCGAGCTCTAGAGTCGATCGATCCGAAAGCGGTCCGATTCCGATTGCGTCCCGTCCGGCTGCATCACAAAGAAGGAGCTTTGGATCTGCATCGTCAAGGATCGTCAGCAGGCGCGCAGACGGGTAAGCGGGGTCAAGCGGAATATAAGCGCCGCCAGCTTTAGCGATAGCTAACGGTCCGATAATCATGTCAAATGAGCGCTCGACGCAAATGGCTATACGATCTTCGGGTCCGACACCGCGTTCAATCAAGTAGTGCGCAAGTCGATTTGCCCTGAGGTTCAATTGCTGATAGGTCAATGCCTCGTTACCAAGAACCAGTGCTTGACCGTGAGGGTTACGTTGGACCTCGTCCTCAAATAGTTGGTGAAAGTAACGCTCGGGCGAGGGCGCTTCGGTTGCGTTCCATGTGTCGAGAAGCAGGGTGCGTTCATCCGGGGGAAGCAGGTCGACGGTAGTGATCGATCGGTGTTCGTCGTCGACCATCGCCTTGAGCATGATGTTCAGATAACCCGCATGGCGTTCAACAGTATTAGAATCAAACAGATCGGTGGCGTAGCTGATGCCACCACGAATCGAACCGCCCACTTCGCTTAGTT
>NZ_FNDI01000074.1:0-4928 GCF_900100565.1 Paraburkholderia steynii
TGCCCGGGCACGATCACGCCGGACGAACTGAAGATCGGCATCATGCCGGGTCACATCCACCGCAAGGGCCGCATCGGCGTCGTGTCGCGTTCGGGCACGCTGACGTATGAAGCAGTTGGCCAGCTGACCGCGATCGGCCTCGGCCAGTCGTCGGCAGTCGGTATCGGCGGCGACCCGATCAACGGTCTGAAGCACATCGACGTGATGAAGATGTTCAACGACGATCCCGACACGGACGCCGTGATCATGATCGGCGAAATCGGTGGCCCGGACGAAGCGAACGCTGCTTACTGGATCAAGGACAACATGAAGAAGCCGGTGGTTGGCTTCATCGCTGGCGTCACGGCGCCTCCGGGCAAGCGCATGGGCCACGCCGGCGCGCTGATCTCGGGTGGTGCGGATACGGCCGACGCGAAGCTGGAAATCATGGACGCCTGCGGTATCAAGGTCACGAAGAACCCGTCGGAAATGGCGCGTCTGCTGAAGGTCGCGCTCTAATCTGCATTGTTCGGCTCGGGGCCACGACCGCTCCAGATTGTCGTTGGCAATCCAGTTCATTTGCAAAGGAAACCGCCTTACGAGATCACGCCAAAGCGGGGGCTGAAGACCGACCTGTGAATATGGCTAGAGGGTGTCGCTATAGTTGAGTAAATGGGGCATCCACGCGCCTTCGAGCAACAGCAGCCCCTAAACCTATCTCGAGAAGAGACATTTACGTTTGCATCTCAAGTGGTTCGCATCTGCGACTGCCACGCTACCGGATGGCTATCAAGGTCAGGCAGGCTCCGCGAACTGCGCGTTGAATGCAGGACCTTACCAGCCTGAGGGCGTCGTCAAGTAGGTCATGCTTACGTACACGGCACTCGAACACGTCTTCACTTCGTCCGACTCGACGTCGGATCCGACCGCCCTGCCGTGAACCCGGACGTTGAGATTCACGATTCGCTTTACCGGCAATAGGGTCTTCAGAACGGAACGTCTCGTTCATTTTTTGATGCGCGACGAGCCGCAGAGGCGATCAAGGGCGTCCTTTGCTTATGTTCCGGACCGTCATAACCTCACCCATCTTCGACAAGGAGACACCGCTGGCAATTGACCGACTGCAGGTCCTTTCCCCGCACCACACGGGAGGGGCGTTGCGTTCGTGAATGGATGAAAATGCAATAGATTCAAACGCTTGTTGGATGCCAGGCATGACGGTAACGAAGCGCCGACGGACTACGGCATGGCGAACGACATGTATTTTATTCACCACCGAGGGAGATCTCTTCGTCGAGACCACGCCGTCTTTTTGCAGCCGCTGGCCTTGAGCATACCGAACACCTGAATGCTGTACATAACGTGTCCCACGAACTTCAGTCATGACCCGCGGCCAGTGTTGCTCTGGATCGCTTTTTTAAAGGGAGTAGTCGATGATCAGGATCCTGATTGCGGACGAACACGCAATTATCCGTCGGGGGTTGAAACAGATCGTTGAGACCACGACGGATATGGTCGTTGCATGCGAAGCGGCCCAAGGTTTTGAAGTGCTCGACGGACTGCGTGAGGAACCCGTCGACCTGTTGCTACTTGACATGTCAATGCCTGGTATCGCTGGGATTGACTTGATCAGACGCGTCCATGGCGAGCGACCAACGTTACCCGTTCTGGTGCTGACGATCCACAACGAAGCTCATGTTGTCTACCGTGCGCTACGTGCTGGTGCCACTGGTTACGTAACGAAAGACAGCGAACCTGAAGTTCTTCTGGCCGCCATCCGCAAGCTAGCCGGCGGAGGGAGGTTCATCGATCCCAAGCTGGTCGATAAGATGGTTTTCGGGCCCCGATTGGGTGATGCGTCTGCGCAGGAAATCTTGTCAAATCGCGAATTTCAGGTGCTGCAGATGCTTGCCGCTGGCAAGAGTATCAATGAGGTCGCAGCCAATTTGATGCTAAGTGCCAAGACGATCAGCACCCATAAGATGCGCCTGATGCAAAAACTCGGCATCGCCAATAATGTAGAGCTTATCCGTTACGCAGTCAGAAACGAGCTCGCCATCATCGCGTAGTGACCATATAGCCCTCTTTAGAAATCGTCATTCAGTTGCACGCCAAGCCATTTACAGGAATGAGTCGCCACCTGTCTACGACGCTCAACAAAGCGGCAGTCGATACGAAATAGATTTAATTAGCAGCATTTTTATCTGGATGGAGGTCGCCGAGCAACTCAACGCCCTCTGCAGCGATGTCCCGGGCGTTGACCGAGACACGATTCAACGACGAACCGTTCAGCATGCCTTGAAGTTCTTCGATGAATCACTTCGTTGACGGAGGATCTCTGTGTTAACCCCAACCTTCAGCGCCAGCTCCGTTTGCCGATATAGCCGGGTGCAACCATATGCGTTACGCCTCATTGCAGACAGCGTGACACACATCGCAGACCAACGAAGCGTGAATGAGGTATGACATGAACTGGTTTTATAGACTTACCGTGGCGAAGCGTCTCACCATCCTCGTTCTGAGCGCTGCGTCAGGTCTGGCGTTTATGACCGCGATGGCGTTCTACCAGATAAGACAGGTTTACGACGCGGCGACCTATGCAAGCGTGAATACCGTTCCCAGCCTGGTTGTTCTCGATGAAGCGCAAACGAGCTTCGACACCATGAGAGTACTCGTCTATCAGCAGTTGTTGACCACCGACGACGCTGAGAAAAAGCGGATCGAGCAAAAGATGGGTGAACAGCATGAGCGGATCATTGATGCGCTGAAACGGTACGAACCCTTAACGTCGGACGACAAGGACCGGTCGATGCTGTCGGCAGATCAGGAACGGCTAACGAATTTCGAATCGCTGCGTGACAGCGTGCTTGCCCTGTCACGAACCAATACGTCCGCTGCATTCAGCCAGGCACAGACTCAGCTTTTTCCGACTGCGGAAAAGCTCAATGCCGCGATCATCACCCACCGTGCCTATAACGTTCAGCTTGGGCAGCAGGGCAGCGACACCGCGGCACGAATCGTTCATCATGTCCTCGTGGCAATTCTGGTTGCCGCGGGATTGACGCTCGCGATCGCGGCTGCTCTTGGCACACTGATTGTGCGTCATCTGCTTCGTGAGCTCGGCGGAGAGCCAGCGTACGCGGTCGCGGTTGCGAAGCGGATCGCTGAAGGTGATCTTGCCACCGCCGTGCAGACCCGCGCTGGCGACGAATCGAGCCTGCTTGCCGCCATCAGCGCCATGCGCGATAACCTTGAACAGATCGTCGGGCGCGTGCGCACCGGCACGCAGGCAATCGCCAGCGCATCGCGCCAGATCGCGGCAGGCAATCTTGACCTCTCCGCGCGCACCGAGGAGCAGGCCGCTTCGCTTCAGCAGACGGCCGCATCAATGGAGGAACTGACCACGACCGTGCGGAATAACTCGGATAGCGCGGCGCATGCGAACCGGCTGGCCTCATCGGCTTCTGACGTCGCAGCGAAAGGGGGCGATGTCATGTCGCAGGTGATCGGCACGATGCATGAGATCAGTGCATCGTCAAGCAAGGTCGTCGAAATTATCGGGGTTATCGAGGGGATTGCGTTCCAGACGAATATTCTCGCACTGAATGCGGCGGTCGAAGCGGCGAGGGCGGGAGATCAGGGACGCGGATTTGCCGTCGTCGCGTCGGAGGTGCGCAGTCTTGCACAGCGCAGTGCTTCGGCCGCCAAAGATATCAAGGTGCTCATCATGAACTCGGTTTCACGTGTTGAGTCGGGCGGTCAGCAGGTAGAGGTCGCGGGGACGACGATTGGCGAAGTCGTCACGAATGTCAGGCAGGTAGCGGGGATGATCGCCGAGATCGCCGCGGCAGGTCTTGAACAGGGAACTGGGATCGAGCAGGTCAACCAGGCTGTGGCGCAGATGGATCAGGTCACCCAGCAAAATGCAGCACTCGTTGAAGAGGCAGCCGCCGCAGCAGAAAGCCTGCGGCACCAATCACAGGAACTCGAAAGTCTGGTGAGCGTATTCAGGATAGCGTCCATGTCCTGACAATATGCACATTATCGCTGCGCTTGTTCTGATCCGTGAGCCTGACCTCCATTCATTTAGGCGCCTGCTCCCGGCAAAGAGACACCCCAGTTTGATCGTCGGAGAGGGAAACGATCGTCGCGAAAAGCTGGGAACAAGCAAGAAGACTCTATTGGAGTTCGTTCCAGCTTCGGGGTGAACGACTTCATCAACAGATTTCCATGGCGCCGCACCATTTTGTGGACGTGCGGACAAAAACTTGGACTGCCTGGGGGTAGTTCAAGTACTCGTACGAGGACCGCATTCGAGCGGTTCGGCTCTACTTGAAGTTGGGCAAGCGCATCAGAGCGACCATCCGGCAACTGGGCTACCCAACAAAGAATTCCCTTAAAACCTGGCATCGCGTATACGGAGAGTGCCGTGATCTACGGACTGGCTATGTTCGTTCGAGGCCGAGATATTCGGTAGGACAGAAGAAGGCGGCCGTCGATCATTATCTGGGCCATGGCCGTTGTGCTGCTGCGACCTTGAGGGCGTTGGGATATCCGAGTCGGGGGACCCTTGCCGCCTGGATCGAAGAGCTGCATCCTGAAATCGGAAAACGCCTTGTCGGCAGAGCAACTGGCAGCATTCCGAAATCGCCAGCGGTGAAGCAGGCTGCAGTCATTGAACTGTGCACCAGAAAGGAAAGCGTCGGCCTGCTTGCCCAGAAAGCAGGCGTGAGCAGGCCGACGCTTTACAATTGGAAGAACCAGCTACTCGGTCGTGAAGCCCCAGCATCCATGAAACGCCAGAAGAAACCAGCACCGGACAGTGAGCGTCCGAAACTGGAACAGCAGGTCGAATCGCTTCGACGCGACGTCCGGCAACTGCAGCTCGAGCACGACATCCTGAAGAAGGCGAACGAACTGATAAAAAAAGGAATGGGCATCGTCCCGCA
>NZ_FNDI01000072.1:0-6397 GCF_900100565.1 Paraburkholderia steynii
CCCAGATCGCGCAGGCGCCGCGCGATCTTGCGTCCGCCCCAGCCATGCTGGCGGCGCAGCTCGATGACCCGCGCTTCGATGTGCCCTGCAGAGCGTGTGGGGCTGTGATGTGGGCGGCGCGAGCGGTCGGCCAGTCCCTCAGCGCCTTCGGCCTTGTGGCGGGCGAGCCACTTGTAGCCGGTCTGGCGGGTGATCTTGAATTTGCTGCACAACTCGCTGAACGCAACCGCCTGCGTGGCGGCCTCACGGACGAAGTCTTCGCGACGATTCATGGTGTCTTTTACATCCCAGGGCATGGTCGAAATCCGGGCGTTTGATTACCCGAAAGTGTCAGTCATGTCCCTGTACACCTGTCAGCGATGTCTCCAGTCTGTACACGGCGGCAAAGAAAAGTAGGTGCCGCCCCGCACAGGGGCGACGCGTGAAGCACGCTAACGAATCGCGGATTCCAACATCAAAACAAGCAAACCACACCACGTGCGCAGCAAACACCATCCTCCAGATGCCAGAACAAAGACAAGCACACAGAGGCGACGCAGGTGTGTCGCGCAGTCGCCTGACTGTCGCTCGAACCGGCGCGAGCCGGAGTAAGATCGCGATTCCGCCCTCTTCCCGCTCAACGCACCGCCGCCCAGCGCGGCAAATCGTCGCCATGCATCATTACCTGCCGATCCTGCTGCAAATCGCCCTCGTCTATCTGATCGCGCTGGTCAGTCCCGGTCCCAACTTCTTCATGATCACGCAGCTGTCGCTGGCCGGACGGCGCGGGCTAGGCGCGGCGTCGGCGCTGGGCGTCGGCACAGGGTCGACAATCTGGGCCTCGCTCGCGATGCTCGGTTTCGCGACCGTGCTGCAACGGATCGACTGGCTGTACAACGGCATTCGAATCGCGGGCGCGATCTATCTGGTGTGGTTCGGCATCAAGCTCGTGCGTTCGAGCACGAAACGCGGCGAGGCCATCGTCGTGAACGTCGAAACACCGCCCGCCAACGATCGCGGCGCCCATTTCCGCGCCTGGCGCACGGGCATGCTCACGTGTCTGACGAATCCGAAATCCTGCGCGTTCTGGACCAGTATCTTCGCGACGCTGTTTCCGGCGCACCCGCCGCTGTGGTTCTACGGCGCGGCGCTCGCGATGATCGGGATGATGTCGGTGGGCTGGTACGGCAGCGTCGCGCTGATGTTCGCGACGGAACGCACGCAACGCGGCTATCGACGCCTGCGCCGCCCGATCGACGGCGTGTGCGGCGCGCTGCTCGTCGGCCTGGGCGCGAAACTCGCCGCCGAAAGCTGAGCGCGGGCGCGCTCTCCAGCTGGACTTTTCCAGCTTCGCGAGAAGGGTCAATGCTGCAGCGCGCGATAAGTTTCCGGTATTATCCCGAAATAGCGCCTACCAGCGCCTGTTTTCGTTGAACGGCTGCCATCACCCGATGATTGACGGGCGAAAGCCGGTCAAGCGGCAACGGCCCGACGCCCGTCGCGAACGGGCAAGACCCGAAGGGCGACACCCGTAGGGTGGACCGGGCACAGACCCAGCGCCGCACACCCCAGCAGTACACCCATGCCGCGCCGCAGTTAGCCGTTCCGGCGAAACCGGACGACAGCCGCGCCGGCGCTTGATAACCAGCTTGACAGACCACATTCACCGCCCAACCCGCTGCGGCAATGCCCGGCGCGGAACGCGGTAAAATAGCGGATTGCGCATCATTCCCGGGTCGCTTCCGGCGCGGGACGGTGCATTGCCTTTGCCGTGCCGGCCCCGCTTTTATGTGGCCGACCTTGATTTCGCACCATCGAAGAAGCCATGAGCAACCTGAATCCACAAACCGTCCTGAGCGTCCACCACTGGACCGATACGCTTTTCAGCTTCACCTGCACGCGCGATGCGTCGTTCCGCTTCGAAAATGGCCAGTTCACGATGGTTGGCCTCGAAGTCGACGGCAAGCCGCTGATCCGTGCGTACAGCATGGCTAGCGCCAACTACGAAGAGAACCTCGAATTCCTGAGCATCAAGGTGCAGGACGGCCCGCTGACGTCGCGCCTCCAGCATCTGAAGGTGGGCGACCAGGTCCTGATCGGCAAGAAGCCGACGGGCACGCTGATGGCCGACAACCTGCTGCCCGGCAAGACGCTGTGGCTGCTGTCCACTGGCACGGGTCTCGCGCCCTTCATGTCGATCATCAAGGACCCGGACGTCTATGACCGCTACGAGCGCGTCGTGCTGACGCACACGTGCCGTTTCGTCGATGAACTGGCATACAAGGAATACATCACGGACCACCTGCCGGCGCACGAGCACATCGGCGAGCTGATCCAGGAAAAGCTGGTGTATTACCCGACCGTCACGCGCGAGCAGTTCGCGAATCGCGGCCGTATCACGGACCTGATCGAAACGAAGAAGCTCTTCGACGATCTCGACCTGCCGCACTTCTCGCTCGAAAACGACCGCGTGATGCTCTGCGGCAGCCCGCACATGCTGCGCGACACGCGTGAACTGCTCGACAGCCTGGGCTTCCAGGAAGGCAGCAACAACAATCCTGGCCACTACGTCGTCGAAAAGGCGTTCGTCGGCTAAGACTGCGCCGCACGAACGCTGGCGCGGCGTCCACGACGCGCGCGCGAGCCGCAACACCCGAAACCGGAGCCTTCGCGCTCCGGTTTTTCTTTTGGCGCGCCGGGCTACGTGGAACGGTTGGCGGATCACGACTAGACGTGCCCATCTCAAGTCAGATACCAGGTTACAAATTCAATGGGTATTAAATAACCTTGCGTGTAGGAATTTGTCCGACATAAGCTGTGGCGTTTACCTCGACTATTGCGTGAACTTTGCGCTGCAAGCCAAGATGGACGGGTATTTTTTCTTTTTTTAAGATATGATCCCAGCGCAGCAGCATTTGACAGACTTTTAACAAAACTGTCGTCTATTTGTTACAGAATGTAAATTTCGTTACGTCTCGACGTAGCGTTTTTCCGTCGAGATAGTTCCTGCGACGGACATATCTGGGGGTCAGGGTTCGCATGCGTTCTACCGTCTACATGCTGCCGATGCGTCGCTATGGCGCCGGCCGATCCGTTTCGTGAGCGGGACCATGGATTCGTCGATCGTGGTGCCGATGCATATGCACGGCGCGGCTGCCCGCGCGAGCGATGCCACGCGCGCATCCAGTGCGTCTGCCCGCCGCCGTTCCAGCAAAGCCGCGATGGCAAACCACGCCAACGCGGACGTCACTGCGGACGCCGCCGCGCGAACGGCATCCAGCGACGAACTCGCGCGTCTGCAGGCGCGGGTACGCGAGCTGGCATCCGAGCTGACGCGCACGCAGGAAGCCACGCGCCGCCATGTCGCGCAGGAACTGCACGACAGCCTCGGCGCCGAACTGACGGCCGCGCGCTTCGCGCTCGCTGGCGTCGAAACCTGGCTGCCCGCCGACGCCCCGCCCCAATGCACCGCCGCCCTCGCCACCGCGCAGCGTTCGCTCGACGCCGTCACTGAAGCTGCGCAACAGGCCGTCGGCGATCTGCACTCGCCGACGCTCGACAAGGGCATCGTCTGTGCGCTGTCGCACTGGACCAACAGCTTCGCCGCGCGCACCGGCCTGCGCATGAGCTTCGTGTGCGCCGCCGACGCTCGCCTCACGCGCCTGTCCGCCGATGCATCGCTCGCTGTGTTCCGCGTCGCCCAGGAAGCGCTCAACAACGTCGCCAAGCACGCGCGCGCATCGGGCGCCGACATGCGTATCGAAACCACTGCGCAGCATCTGAGCATCGTCGTCAGCGACGACGGCGTCGGCATTCCCGCGCACGCGGGACAGGACGAGCGCCAGTTCGGGCTGGCAGGCATGCGCGCGCGCTGCAACGCATTCGACGGCGAATTGCGCGTCGCTGCGTCCGCCGGTCAGGCGCGCGGCACGACCGTGCATGCGCGCTTCGAGTGGAAAGCCTTGTTGGGCAATGCGCCGCGCGCGCGACGCACCGCGATCCGCTTGTGAACCGCTCGTGGCCCGCTTGTAACCTGCTGTTTGTGAACACTGACTTCCCGTTATGAGCCTGCGCATTCTGATTGCCGAGGACCACGCCATCGTTCGACAGGGCGTACGGCAGCTGCTGATCGACCGCGGTGTCGCCGACGACGTCGCCGAGGCGCAGACGGGTACCGAGGTGCTCATGGAAGCGTCGAAGCACGTGTACGACGTGATCCTGCTCGACATCTCGCTGCCGGACATGAACGGCGTCGAGGTGCTCAAGCGCCTGAAGCGCAAGCTGCCGCGCGTTCCCGTGCTGATGTTTTCGATGTATCGCGAGGACCAGTACGCGGTGCGCGCTCTGAAGGCGGGGGCGGCCGGTTATCTGTCGAAAACCGTCGACGCCACGCAGATGATCGCCGCGATCCAGCAGGTCGCGGCGGGCCGCAAGTACGTGAGCCCGGCGATGGCGGAAGCGCTCGCCGATTACGTTTCGTTCGACGGCGAGCAGTTGCCGCACGAAAAGCTCTCCGACCGCGAGTACCAGACGCTGTGCATGCTCGCGTCGGGCAAGCGGCTGACGGATATCGCGAACGCGCTGTCGCTGTCGGTGAAGACGGTGAGTGTCTACCGCACGCGGTTGCTGGAAAAAATGAAGCTGCGCAACAACGCCGAGTTGACCTTCTACGTGATGAGCAACCGCCTCGTCGACCTGAATCCGGTGATGGCGGCCTGAGGCTCGAGGCCGCCCGCCGCGCTCGCGGCGCACTCCATTTGTGCGCCATGAAGGGCTATCCGGCCCGATTCCGCTAAAATTGCGGGTTTTCCCGACATTGGGCGCGCCCACACGCGTGCTTCACAGGAGACCCCGCCAAATGTCCCTCTTTCGCAAAAAGAACGTCGAGCACATGATCGCCGGCGCGCAGGCTGCCGGCCTGAAGAAAGCGCTCGGCGCGCTCGATCTCACCTTTCTCGGCGTCGGCGCCATCATCGGCACCGGCATCTTCGTGCTGACGGGCACGGGCGCGGTGCAAGCCGGCCCGGCGCTGATGCTGGCGTTCCTGATCGCCGCCGTCGCGTGCGGCTTCGCGGCGCTCGCGTATGCGGAATTCGCCTCGACGATCCCCGTCGCCGGTTCGATCTACACGTATTCGTACGCGACGCTCGGCGAGCTGGCCGCGTGGATCATCGGCTGGGATTTGATGCTCGAGTATGGGCTTGCCACTTCGGCGGTGTCGGTTGGCTGGTCAGGGTATCTGCAGTCGCTGCTGTCGGGCTTCGGCGTGTCGCTGCCCGTCGCGCTGACGGCCGCGCCCGGCGCGCTTCCTGGCCACGAGACGCTGTTCAACTTGCCCGCGTTTCTCGTAATGATGGCGATTACGACGCTGCTGTCTGTCGGCGTGCGGGAATCGACGCGCGTGAACAATCTGATGGTTGCGATCAAGGTGACCGTCGTGTTGCTGGTGATTGCCGTCGGTGTGTTTCATGTGAAGCCGGAGAACTGGCATCCGTTCATGCCGAATGGCATCGGCGGGGTGTTCGGCGCGGCGGCTGTGATGTTCTTTGCGTTTATCGGGTTCGATTCGGTGTCGTCGGCGGCCGAAGAAGTGAAGGATCCGAAGCGCGACCTGCCGATCGGGATCATTGCGTCGCTCGGCGTTTGCGCGGTGCTGTACGTCGCTGTGGCCGCCGTCGTGACGGGGATCGTGCCGTCGGCGCAGTTCGCGAATATTTCGCATCCGGTTTCGTATGCGTTGCAGGTTGCTGGGCAGAACTGGGTTGCCGGTTTTATCGATCTCGGTGCGGTGCTTGGGATGCTGACCGTGATTCTTGTGATGGCCTACGGCCAGACTCGGGTGATCTTTGCGATGTCACGGGATGGGTTGTTGCCTGCGGCGCTGTCTAAGGTGCATCCGCGGTTTGCTACGCCTTTTGCTACCACTTGGCTCGTTGGGATTGTCTTTGGGCTGATTGGCGCCCTCGTGCCTTTGAATGTGCTCGCTGAGCTGATCAATATCGGGACGTTGGCGGCGTTTTCGATGGTGTCCATCGCTGTGCTCGTGTTGCGGCGCACGCATCCTGATTTGCCCAGGGCTTTTCGCTGCCCGGGCGTGCCCGTTGTGCCTGTGCTTGCTGTTGCTTCCTGCCTGTTCTTGATGCTGAATCTCAGCAAGGTTACCTGGATTGCGTTTGTGATCTGGCTTCTGGTTGGGATGGTTGTCTATTTTGGGTACTCGCGGAGGCATTCCAAACTCGCGCACGGGGGGCGATAAGTCTTCTCGCGGTGCGGCCGGTTTGGTTTGCTTGTGGTTTCGCTGGCATCCGCGTATTGCCTTCGTACTTCACGCGTCGCCCCTGTGCGGGGCGGCACCTACTTTTCTTTGCCGCCGCAAAGAAAAGTAGGCAAAAGAAAGCGGCTCACACCGCCAACTCTT
>NZ_FNDI01000071.1:0-7332 GCF_900100565.1 Paraburkholderia steynii
TGCCCGAAACACTCGCAGGTCTGCATTTTGTCGTCTTCGCCATGCTTATGCTTGTCCATGCAATCCCAGTACTTCGAAGTTCCTAACACCGTCTAATATTCAGGCGGGTTGAGGTTGATTTGCTGATGGGACGCCTGCCCCTTGTGAACAAAGCTGCCCGGTTCATTAACTCAGTATGCGCCGAAGATCCGGTCGAGCGCCGCAAGAATGGCCTCACGTTGATTTGCAAGGGAACCGATGCACTTGCCAAGAGCGTTCAGCGGGACCGCGCTCATGCCCGGCGTATCAAGGAAACATTCTTCGCCGTGGACTTCGAACACGGGCAGCAGGTCGGATGGCTTACCGGAGAAGGCGAGATGTCTGACAGGTCGCAGAGGAATCACGATGCGCGTCGGCAAAATGCCGACATGGGTGCTTTGCGCGTCGAGCAGGTAAGGTGCCAGTTTGCGCGTCTCAACGTCGGGGTTCGCGTAGAGATCAAACCTGGCCATCAAAACGTCCTGTATTTCGCGAGCGGAAGCCCGTCGCGATCGACCATCGCAGTGTAAGCGGCGACCAGTTCAGCGTTATCCTCCGCCCAACGGCGCGCCTCCGCCTCCTGGATTTCTTCACGCACGCCGCGCTCGCTCGCCCGCGAAAGATTGATGCCAAGCTGCTTGGCCCGCTCAAGCACCTCGGGCGGCAAGGTGACGTTGGTGGATTTGCGCGGTCGAACTTCGAGTGCTTTGCCCATGTGCGACTCCATGTTGCATATCATGTGCATTATGCTGCACAAGCTAATCCGGTCGCAAGCGTGTCGGCCGCTGGCAGGCCACTGCGAGACCAATATCGCGCAATCAGGGAGGTCGGTCCAATGTACTTTTAGCAGACCGTCTGACCACGACGAAGTCATCTGATACGTTCGTTAGCGCCCTTTATGTCGTCCGAGCCGGGTTATGGTGGCCTGCGAGCCGGTGGCGCGGTCGTCAGGAGGTGACCTCATACGCTTGCCATCCGCGTGAAGTCTGTATAAATGTACAGTGCTGTTTTTATATGCAGTATTCTCGGGAGGCATGATGGAGCACCTGGTCAGGGTCTACAACGAGAAGGACCGGCAAACGCTCGAATGGCTGCGCAGGCACGTTGACGATGCCGCGATCGCCAGCGCCGTCGCGCAATGTACCGGATCGGGCAAGCCTTATCTCTCCATTGTCTGCAGAAGCCTGGGTGTGTGAACGCCGGCGTTTTCCTTGCAGCGCCGACATTCGTCGAGTCCGGTCGCGAACACTCCCTGGTGACCATCTGGGGCATTCTCGCGGCCCGGACGGCGTCAGCGAAACTGGTTGCTGTCCGGTAGGACGCGCACGCGGCGGTCACGGCTGGCGTAGGTCCGCTCCGCCCGTTCCTGACGCACGGAACTGCCCCACCCGGTTGCGCCCCGAGGCCTTGGCGCTGTACAGCGCCTCGTCGGCCGCGCGGATCACGCTGCTGACGTCGCCCTGCTGGTCGGGGCACCAGCTGGCCGCGCCAATGCTCGCCGTCACGCGCCCGTATTCACTGCCCGCATGCTCGATCGCTAGCTCACTGATCGCCGCGCGGATCTGTTCGGCAATCTGGCTCGCGCCGCCGGGCGCGGTATCGGGCAGGACAACGACAAATTCTTCGCCTCCATAACGCGCCGCACTGTCCGCGGGTCGCCGGATATTGTCACGGATGCAGCGTGCGACGGCGGCCAGTGCATCGTCTCCGGCCTGGTGACCATACGTGTCGTTGTAAGCCTTGAACCGGTCGATATCGACGAAAAGGAGGGAGAACATGCTGCGGGTACGGCGCGCCCGACGCCACTCCTGCTCAAGTATCTCCCCCAGCGTGCGCCGGTTGTGCAGGCCGGTGAGCCCGTCCGTTCTTGCGAGCAGTTCAAGTTCCGATTCGGCCCGCATCCGGCGGCGCAACTGTGCGCCCAGCAGGAATGAAAGTCCGACGAAGCCGAGAGCAAACGCGGCCATCAGCGAGCCGATGGTGATCGCGCGTCGCCGCCACCCCGCGTAGATGTCCTGCTCGGCTTCGGCCACCATGATGATGAGCGGCAGGTCCGGAAAATTTCTGAAGTAGTAGAAGCGGCGCACGCCGTCAATCGACGCCGTCTCAGAGAAACTGCCTTCCGCCGCGGTTCTGAAGCGCCGGAACGTGCTCGCCTTGCTGATGTCGCGCCCGGGCGTGCGCTCATCGTACGGCTGTCGCATGACCATGATGCCGCTTTTGCCGATCAGCGAAATGGCGCCATGCGGCCCGAGGGAGAGTCCGGCGAAAAGCCTGTGAAAATAGTCGAGGTTGATCGTAATCAGCGCGATCCCGGCAAACGAGCCATCCGGACGGGAAATGCGCCGGGTCATGGCGATGCTGGGTGAACCGTCTCGCAGGCGCGACTCGTAAGGATCGCTGATGTAGAGACCCGCGTTGGGATTGTCGCGCTGTACGGTGAAATAACGGCGATCGGCGAAATTGCCTGTGCGCGCTACCTCGCTGGCTGAATCGATGATGATGTTGCCCGAGGCGTCCAGCACCAGGATCGCACCAAGGTCTCTGGCCGTCGTGGCGCGATCGAACAGCACCTGCGCGCGCAGGCGCGGCGGCAACGCCATCACTTCCGGGTCGCGCACGCCGTCGACAACGGCCTGCAGCGAGAGCGCGTACAGTTCCAGGTTCCGCTCGATATCCCGCTCGGCGACGAGCGCCAGATTGCGCGATGTTTCGCGGGCGCGCTCCATTGCATCGAGGCGCCCCTGATACAGGACCGCCGCGAACAGTGCCGTCACCACGAGTGCGATGACAATGCCGCCGCAAACCAGCGCCAGCGGTGCCGAGCGGCTGCGCCAGAACTGGTCGGTCAGCGATGCGCGCCCTCGCCTGTTGTTTGTTACCGTCTGCACGATGCCTCTTCACGTCTGCGGACAATCCAGCTACGCATGTCCCACGGGTTCGGGACGGTGTCATTGCTGCCTGGCTCGTCGCTTCGGCCGCTCCCCTCGATGCCTAACGGTCGAAAGGAGTTCGTGGATCTGCGATGACACTGCAGGCTCATCAGCAGACCCTGCAGGCCAGCCAGCGCCTACAGCAAGGCGCAGATGCGGTCCCCAGCTTTCCGCGCGCATGAGAGCGCCGGATATTCTACCGGCACACCACGGTGTTATCGGCAAAGGTCATGCTTTCCTGAACGCGGTCCTGCCGAGGGCCCGTTTGTTCGCCACGCGTGCCGGCGCTGCGGGGAAAAACAAAATTGACCTGAAGCGTTGGTCGAGTCGCCAACTGTGGAGATGCGCGCTCAGAAGAGGCACATCCCGACAGGTGCAGGTGGCCATCCACAAGACGACTTTCCGGTGGTCCACGCGATTTAATCGTTCGGCCAGAACGGTAAGCCGCTTCGGCGCTTGCCGATACTCCCATCGAGACTTCATCGTCATCGGCTACTGGTGATGGCCCGATTGCATGCGTCCCAGCTGCGCAAACTTCCCACATCCATTTGAGCTATAATAAAGGCTCATTTGGAGATACCCGTGAACGCGCCCGCCACCTCGTCCCGTCGCCCGGCCCGCAAGGCTGCAGTTCGTGTCCCGGTAAAAGCCGCCACGCCGTCGCGGGCTGCCAAACCGCACGCCACGAAGATCAATGATTACCTCACCCTCTATCACGCGCCTCCACTCGAGCGCATCAGCTTCATCAAGCACGGAGTGGATGCCGACGACGTGTACGTTCTTGCGCGCAACATGGGGACCTCGCAGGACAACCTGATGGAGACCTTGGGGCTGCCGCGCTCGACCATCATTCGTAAAGCCAAGGGGAAGGCGCGCCTGTCCGCGGAGCAGAGCGAACGAGTGATCGGTATGGCGAGGCTGGTCGGCCAGGTCGAAGCGATGGTCGCGGAATCCGGTAATCCGGAAGGCTTCGACGCCGCCCACTGGCTAAACGAATGGCTGAACCAGCCCAACCCGGCACTGGATCAGCGCCGTCCCGCCGAGTTCATGGATACGGTTGCGGGACAGGAATTTGTCGCTGCCCTGCTGGCGAAAGCACAGAGCGGGGCGTACGCGTGACGGTCACGGTCTGGCGGATCGCGACTGAAGCGCCCAACTACCCCGCAGACGATCTTTCCGGTGTCGGCGCGAAGGTGACGGGTGGCCGGTGGAACCGGCGCGGAACGCCGGTTTTGTACTGTGCGTCGACCATCGCCCTAGCCTGTCTGGAAACCGTGGTTCACATTCGCGCGGCGGGATTGCCGCTGAACCGCTACCTCGTTCGTCTCGACGTGCCCGACAACGTCTGGCAGGCCGCGACGGTTTTCACGAACATCTCAGCGCCCATCGGGTGGGACGCAATCCCCCCCGGTATGACGAGCCTGGATACAGGTGAGAAATGGATCTATAACGCCGCCACCGCCCTGCTTCTTGTGCCGTCCGTCATCGTCCCGGAGGAGACGAACGTCCTCATCAACCCGGCACATCCGGATGCAGCGGGCATTCGTGCGCAGAAAGTGCGGCGTTGGACCTACGATCAGCGAATGGGTTAAGGCTATGCGAGGCCTTCGACGGCCTCGAATGAAAGCGCGTAAAGGTCGTCAGTGATTGCCGCGTCAAAATGGTCGATGGATTGAGCGCCGAGGCGTTGGATGCGTCTCTATGCCTCGGACCGCTGACCCGGCACACCAACGGTGGCATTCCTTCGAGCAGCGGGCCGTGCGCTCACTTCTGGCTGCGTTGTGCTTCCCCGCGCGGCACCCACGAACTCTCGCGAGGATGATCCGACGCCAGCACATCGATCACCTTTCAACGGGAAGAGGCTGCCCGTTCTCCGACCGTGTACCTCCCGTTGCCATTCAGACCGCGAGCATGGTGCCTCGACAGCCGGCTACCCGACAGTGGCACGCGTACCTTCGGGCAATCGCAGCAGTCCGGCGACCTTCAACCTGAAGCTGATAGTCAATGAAAAGTTCCACGCCCTTTCCGATGGGACGGGTCGTCCGCATGAATACCCGGTCGTCATCCTGTTCAGCCTCGCGGTTCGGCGAGCAGCTGTGATTGAGCCACCGGGCGGGATTCCCTCCCCGGGCACCATCAATCACCCGCGCGCCATCCAGCGCGAAGAAAAACGTGTGGCCGTCTTCAGCGCCCGAAAGAGCGTAGGCCTGTTGTGCCTTTTTCCACGAGACAAGTGCGCCTTTATATTCGAGAAGGTACGTGTCGGGCTGGAGATCGACCAGCGCGAAAACGCCGCGGCCATGACGATCCCTTTACCGGCGAAGAGCGCTGGTTCGACGCGAAACCGGCAACGGTTCGGATCAAGGCACGTGCGCTGAAAAAGCTGAAGGACGCAGCGGCTTAATTTGCATCGCATCTGCTGCCTGGTGCGCGGCGGTATCCATGCGGGCCCTGGAAGGGCGTGCGCTGGCTTCGTTTCACATATTCGCGCCTTATACGACGCCCGCGTCAGTCTTCGCGATTACCCTCTCCAACGCCTCCTGACCGGCCCTCGTTCTCGCTGCACGAGCGCCACTCGCGCAAATCATATCCAACTCGCAATGCGATTGGGCGAGGTTTTGGGAACCGTCGCACGCAATTCCCGAATCACGAATGCGGTCAAAGCACGTCAGCGCACGGCACACTTGCGGAAGTGGCGTTGGAGTTTCTATCCTTCATGCGAGGACCTATGCGTTATAGGGCTCTGAGTTCAAAACCCGATTGGAAATTAGCGCAAACGACACTCCATGTCGCGAGTGCGCTGCTGCTGTCCATACGCACGGTGTGCTCGATGTGTAGGCGCGCGGCATCCGCCGCCCCCGCGCGTTCGCGGCCGAGTCGCCAAGGCGCTGCGGCCCGGGCGACGCACAAGAGAACAAGCGAGGGACCGACATGCCCGCGATCTTCATCAGCTACCGGCGCATCGACAGTAAGGCCTACGCGGGGCGGCTCTTCGATCGCCTGAGCCAGCACTTCGGCACCGGCCACGTGTTCATGGACATCGAGGGTGGCATCCAGCGTGGAGAAGATTTCGCGGACGCTCTGCAGCGCGCCGTGGAGTCGGTCGACGCGATGATCATCCTCATCGGACGCCAGTGGTTGACCTGCACCGGCCACAACGGTCGGCGCCGGCTTGACCAACCCGACGACTGGGTACGCCAGGAAACGGCCATCGCGCTGCGGCGCGGCATTCTGGTCCTGCCTGTACTGGTCGACGGCGCGAACATGCCGGACGAGGCCGACCTGCCCGAGGACATCCGCGCGCTTGCGCGGCGTCAGGCGAGCGAGATCAGCGACACTCGTTGGAGCTACGACGTATCGCAGATCGCCGCGATCCTCGCACGCAAGCTGCGCCGCTCACTGTGGCGCCGCGTGCCGGGACGCCTCGTGGGCACAGCTCTGGCCGCACTGGCCATCGCCGCAGCAGGCATCGGCTTCTTCCTCTGGCGTCCGCTGTCCACACCGCCCCTATCCACAACTGCCATTACCAGCACGGCCAGCAACGCTTCGACCGGCGCGGCCCCCGCCCCGCCGCCGGTCGCCTCGCGTCCGGCGGATCCAACGGCTCCGGCCGACCTGAGCGGCTTTTGGCGCGACGACGAGGGCGCGCTCTACAAGGTGGTGTCGGACTCGAGCGGCGGTTTCGACATGGCGCGCATCGAGCCGCCGGAGAAAGATCCCACTTACCGCAAGATCGACCTTCACGGACGCGACGTGGAAATCGCAATCGGCGTGCTGCCCTCGGGAACCCAGCAGGAACGGGCCGACATGGAACTCTCGATCGATGGCCGCTTCATGACCGGTCTGCGCAAGAGCACGCAGATCGAGGATACGGCCACTAACTGGGTGCTGCGGCGCGCTGACCCGCCGCAGGCAGGGAGCGCCTCATCGGCTGCCGACACCGGCGGGCGGAGCGCGCCGCAAGCCGGCTATCAGACCTTCTCCGACCCAAAATACACCTTCTCCTATCCGGCTAACGAATTCACATTCAAGAAAATCTCCGACCCTAGACGGTGTTAGGAACTTCGAAGTACTGGGATTGCATGGACAAGCATAAGCATGGCGAAGACGACAAAATGCAGACCTGCGAGTGTTTCGGGCAAGCGTTCGTAGTCACGTGCGAGGCGTCGAAAGCGGTTGAGCCATCCGAAGCTGCGCTCGACTACCCATCGCCGTGGCAACAGCACGAAACCTTTTTTCGCTTCATCGAGCTTGACCACCTGGAGATCAATTCCCTGAGCGCGTGCGGCCTGCGCAGGATCTTCGCCCGTGTAACCCTGATCGGCAAAGGCCACTTTCACGGTTTCTCCCGTTGCCTGCTGGACCTGGCGCGCCAACTCTG
>NZ_FNDI01000069.1:0-11741 GCF_900100565.1 Paraburkholderia steynii
CAGGTTTGACCGGAGGTTCCTAACACCGTCTAAGCTCGTTGTTACGCCTCACCCCTGAAACTGCCTCGGGACAACCGCGATCGGAGATGCGATGCAATTTGACAAGCAACAGGAGAGACTCAGGCAGAGTGGCGCAACTATGCGTTCTGGTCCACCAAGCCTATTGGCGAAGGTGTTAGCCGTGGTGATCGGCGCTGCGCTGCTCGTGGTGGGGTTCGCCGTGTCGCTCGTGATGTTGGCAGTGGTGCTTGGGGCAGGCATCGCGATCGGCGGTTTTGTCTGGTGGAAAACGCGCGATCTGCGCAAAGAGCTTCGCGAGCAGGCAATGCGCGCACAACAGATGCACGAGCAACCGGTGCGCGAGCGCGCGGGCCAGCGCATGGATATCGGCGACGTGATCGAGGACGTCGAGTTCCACGACGAGAATCGACAGAAATAAGCGTTGCACCGTGACTGCGCTTGCGCCGCCGCGCTACCGGATGTGCGCCGTCTGGTGTTACGTCGCACCGGATTTTCAGCCGGTAGTTTGCGCACTTCCCGATGTAATGCCCGGCAGCCATCGAACTTGATGCCGGTTGGTACCCCAATCTGGGTTCGGAGCACCCGTAAATCAAGGACACTCCAGCCACGATCAACGACAGTCTTTACGAGCGCGCGCTCGAGCTCGCTGATTCCGACATGGATAGGGCTGATCGGTTTCGGGTGTCGGTGCAGACATTCGTTCGGGTTCAGCTACGCATAACGACGATGGCACCGAGCTGACCACCCTAAGCGCGCCTTCGGAAATTTCCGAAATCGATTGTCGTCAGTAAGTATCAGAAAAACAATTAGGAGTCTTATGAATCGTTGAGAATTGTTATTATGTCCCGGAACCGCTCTCAAAATGAACGAAGCGACTTCACCCCGTCAACCTGTCGTTGCGATTGACATCGTCAATTCAAGGTGTCATATAGTCCAACACCTCGCACGTCCTGCCGACTCCACGGTAAGTGTGCAGACGACGAGTCAAAACAGGGGGAGGGTTGATGAGGACGGTTACATTGGGCGTCAGCTCGCGGGAGGAAATGTCCGCACGGTTCGTCGCGGCATTCAAAGGCAATGCGCAGGGTGCGCATATCTCGTTTGCATCGCATGAGCTGCTGTTCCAGACACTAACACCGCTGCGCTGGAGCCTTATCCGTGCCGTCATAGGCGCGGGACCGCTATCAATCCGTGAAATCGCGCGCCGCGTGGCGCGGGACGTAAAGGGCGTGCATCGCGATGTCCATGCGTTGCTCGATGTCGGTATCCTTGAGCGCAATGCTGACGGTACCATTGAATTTCCATACGACGTCGTGCATGTCGATTTCCTGCTGAAGAACGATTGATCGTCGTAGAGCTATCATCGCAACGCCTGGCTTATTTAACAGAGGTCGAATCTCGGAGAATCCTTCGTCGTCGCGAGCAAGCGGGATGCACACGCTGACTGCTTTTTAGTGAGAGAAGACTTGCAACCAAGATTTTACATAAATCAACTGATCGACTTTTAATTCGCAATCCTATATTTTCCAAGCAGAAAAGATTTAAATTTGTGCAGGAGGCTGCTGCACAAATTCTGGATTCGGCCATGCCTTCAGGGTGCGCGGTGACAATTTTCGCAAGGCGGGAAGGGCTGGCTTGCGCTGGATCAGTGTGGCGACACGCTCTTCAAGTTTCTGATGATCGAAACGTCGAAGGGGAAGATTGCCTGTCTCACGAGGCCACGATGAAGCGTCTCGAATTGACGATTGGTGACCTGCCCAAGGTGTTGGATGCCGTGGACATGGAGGCTGACTGGTCGCTGGAGGAGCCTGAGCAGGCGTCAACTCCGTTACCATCGCCTGGTATGTGAATCCGAAATCAGAGCTCAAACCCGCCAGTTCTCTTCAGAGCCTGGCGGGTTTTTCTTTGCTGCGGGGCGCGCGCTACATGCAGCGGTGGAGTCACTCAGCCGTTCAGTTGCGACTCAACGTTCAGGACGATCCGTGCGATCGGGTTGTTGTCTGCGGATTGCGGCGCGAGCTTGATCTGGGCGAAGGTGACGACACCGAGAGCGACGACCATGAGTACTCCAGACGCGGCGATGCGGGTAAGGTATTTCACAGGGACCTCATTTTGATGGTATAGACAGAAACTGGGCGAAGCTGACAGGCGCGTCGAATCACCTTCAGCGGCATGTCTGTCCGCAACCCGCCAACGCCGGACGCGGTCGTCGGAACAAACTTGCCGATCGGACGGGACTTGTTGCACTGCACTATAACACGATCGTCAGGTCGCACCTACCGATCGCACGGGCTTGTGCAATGCACTATAAATGGTTTATCCGCGTGCCCAGTGCGACATCCTGTCGCGAGCGGATGCTTAATTTCTTGAGCGTTTCGTGTTTGAAAGATTTCTGCAGGTCGTAACGTGCCGACATGCTATGTAGGCGATTCTCGCAGGCTCGGACGATGTCGAGGTGGCCGCCTCGGCAGGCTGCCCGCTGGAGCCCGCCAGATTGAAGATGGGTTTGCGGACGGTATCAATTGCGCTATCATTAGGTATCAACTGATACTTTAGTCGGGAGTCGCATGTCGCTGATTACGCCTGAAGCAGTGGCCGCGGTCATGGAACTGCGGCAGGTCCCGCACACGCTCGCGGAACTCGAGGCACTTGTCCGCGACGGACTGCCCAAGTCCGCGCTGCGCGCGGGCGTCGAACATGCGACGCAGGGTGCCGACGCCCGGCGTGCGCTACTTGCCCGCATCATCCCCGAAGCGACCTATAAGCGGCGTCGCGATCGGCTGACGCCAGACGAATCGGAAAAGACTGAGCGGCTGGCCAGGATCGTCGCGACGACGGCCTACGTCTGGAACGACGGAGAGGACGCGCGGGAATTCCTGTCGACGCCGCATCCGGAGCTCGAAGGGCGGGCGCCGCTCGATGTTGCGCTGACCGAGCTCGGCGCGCGCCGGGTCGAAGAACTGCTCTGGAAACTGTTTTATGGGTTGCCGGCGTGAAGTTGTTTCGAATCGCCGACACTCGACACACGGTTTGGAGTGGCACCGGCGCGATGCTGGTGGGCGGCCGCTTCAATAGCCCGGGGCGACCGGCCATCTACGCCGCGTCGACCTTCGCCGGTGCGATGCTCGAGGTTCTTGTTCATGCGCGCATCGGCAAGGTACCGAAGACACACGGATGGGTTGAAGCAGCTGTTCCCGACGATATTCGCGTCGAACGCCATTCGGCCGAATCGATGCCGGGGGGATGGGATGCGCCAGCACTGCAGGCGGCAAGGGAGTTCGGCGACGCCTGGCTGACCGAGTCGCGTACCGCGCTCCTGATCGTACCTTCCGTCGTCGTCCGTGCAGAGTTCAACGTGCTGGTCAATCCCGCACACCCCGACGCGACGCGGATTGCCGTGACCGAGCCGCAACCCGTGGTGTGGGACGAACGCCTCTTTGTGATGCCGTCGGTCGGACACTCCTAGGTTCTGATGGTGGTCGGCTAGCCTCGCCTCGACGCTTTGCTCCTCGAGGGAGATGACCAGGACGTGGCTTCCAGTTTAGTTCGCACTCGCCGCTCGCAATGGCCAGTGCAGCGCCATCTTATATTCTCCTTGTCCGGTTGCCAAAGCCGACACGGCTGTCAGTTTTTTGTCATTCGCCCTGAACATTTGACATAATGTAATTATCGAGCGGGAGTGTTGTAGCGGCTATATCCTAATGTCGTGTTCTGGCTATTTACAGATGTCGTGTTTCCGAACGCTGGCAAGCTGGCACCGTGCTGCAATCTTGCGGGAGCCAGCCATGAAGCCGGACACGACACGGGTGAGTCTGAGCATGCGCGAACTGGACAGGCTGAAGGTCATCGAGGCGATCGTTGAGATCGGTCTGAAGCCCGGCCGTGCCGCCGAACGGCTGGGCCTGAGCGTGCGCCAGGTCGAACGTCTGGTGAGCCGGTATCGCGAGCACGGGCCATCTGGCGTGGCATCCGGCAGACGTGGCCGACCGGGCAACCGCAAGCTCGACGCAGGACTGGCCTTGCGGGCCCTGACGATCATCCGCGAGCGCTATGCCGATTTTGGGCCGACGCTGGCGCGCGAGAAGCTCGATGAATGTCATGGCATCCGGCTGGCCAAGGAGACTGTCAGTTTGTCCCGCCGAGATAGGGCGATTCTGGCAATCATTGAACGGATGCGGCAAAGGAGCTACAGACAAAGCCAACGCCCATTGCCAGAACGAAGCCTCCCACTGGCCGTACGTTTTGCCTCTGAAATGCGCGTTAAGTGGCACGACTCCGGGATTAACGGAGCCCGTCGGTGCAGCGGCACGGGCTACCGATAAGGCGGGTGCGCCATCACTGCCTCCACCACCGCCACAACCTGACAGCGCTATCACAATCAATGGGACGACTGTTAGTGCCTGCAACACTCTCTTGTGCAGCGAAACCGGGGTCTTCATGGCGACCTCCACGGATAACCTGTTTTCTTTGACAACCAGAATCGCGCGAATGAGGCCAACGAACGTTGCAAAGAACTGCCAACACGATGCCAGGGCGGCAGTGGCTCAATAAGTTGGCCCGAGGGATTCCTCGACTGCTTCCACCGGCGAATTGCTGTCTTCGCGCACGTCGGATTGCCCGGGACTCAAGATGCGCCCAGCACTATTGACGGTCACCTCGGCGGCGCGTGACGAAGCAAGCCGTCCCGCGCCATGAGGCCGCGCAACTATTTCCCTTTCACCGTCAGGCAGAATGCGCCCACACACGGGTCGCTCGGAGCCGCCAGCAAGGATTTTCCTGTCGCCGAGTCAATCAGCTCATTCGTCACAATGATTTGGGCCGTCGCTACCTCGTCAGCCAGATTCGTCGACTTGGCTTTAATAACTGGCCGGTACAGCGTTGCTACGCCGGCGCCAAGCGGATTCTCCAGGTCGAGGAACGTCGCCTGCCCCTTACTCAAGGACACCGTCTTCACGAGCGGCTCACCGTCAGGGTTGGTTAGCGTCCGGCCATTCGGGTCAACGAAGCTCAGCTCCACCTGGGCGGAGCCGTTTCCAGCGCTCTCGACGGGGCTCTGTACTGTCAGCCGTGCTGTTTGACCAGCTATCCGCAGACGCAGCCCAAAAATCGGAGCAGGCGGAAAGATTGGACTCGGCGGGAAGACTGAAGCCGACGGCAATATGGGGCTCGGTGGGTAGATGACTGTGGTGCCTCCCGTTTGCGAATCGGCAATGTCGGCCGTCGTCGCTAGCGAGCATGTAGCTGTGAGCGGATGAACCACAGGACGGACCATCACCCGCGTTGCGAAGTTGGTAGTGACGGGCAGTGTTATCGTGGCGCTCGCACCCGGTGCGAGCGTTGGCGTCGACTGTGCCGGGTGGTCAGCATTGCCGCCCGGTAGGGCTCGGCCATTAGCGTCCGCAAAATACAGCTGGACACGACACGGGTTTGGCGGAACCTGTCCTGTTGCCAGATTGAATACCGTGAGTCGGGCGGTTTGCCCCGTTATCACGCCCAGTGTGCCAAACTCGAAAGCAGCCGCTGGCAAAGTAACTGCAAGTCCGACGCCCAGCAACGCAAGAAGTGCGGAAGCACGTTTCATTGTGACTCTCCTGCGGGACAATTACTCGGAACCCCGCGGGGGCTGGCAGTCAGTCCGTGGCAGGTAGGACAAGCCATCTAATGTTTCTGAAAGCCGCTGCACGACAAGCTGGCGTTGCATAGTGCACCGCTTCGAGGTCCGCTGCTTCCAGTTGAGCCCCTGTAGCCTGCACACTGTTCTGTGGCTATCGCTGGGACCGGTGCATTCATTTTATGTAAGCAGACGCACAGGTAAATAAAGGAAACGTGAAGAAATTCTCAAGGTCGATGCAATTCGAGAGTTCTTCCTGTTGTGCGATTGCATGGCCCCAAATGGCGGCAACTTGCAGCGCTACTGAACGAACGTATGCACGGTCCGCTGGGGCAGACGGAAGCAGCGGTGGGTCTGGATAAATTTCGTCGAGATATTCGATGATTGCAAGAGACTGGGTGAGAACCTGTGACCCATCTTCGAGCGTCGGAACCAACCCGTCTGGATTGAGTTTGCGATATGCGCTAGCGAGTTGCTGCCCGCCTCCTTTCAGGAGGTGCATGGCTGCGTATTCGTACGGCGGCCCCTTCAATGCCAGCAATGCGGACGCGACCGTCGCAAGTATCTGACGCAGAGGGCACGCACCGCCGGTTCTAGTGATGCGCGTAAAGCGGCAGAAACGGGTCCTTTGCTCGCGGGGAACCTTCGCTCGAAGGTCTTGAGTCATCACTCATGGCGACAGGCGACGGACATTGCGGAACGACTGAGCGAGGTGTGGGCAGGCTCAACATCTTCGAGAAATCGTCTGCGGCGCGCACACGTGCTGTCAGGTTGAGCGCCCCATTGAGTCCGAGCAGCGCGTCTGTCGTCTTCAGAATCGACGTGTGGTCGTACAACGAATGGTCGATGGTCCCGGCCGGAACGAAAGGAGACACGACAATAGCCGGCACACGCACGCCCAGTCTGTCGAAGGCGAAGTTATGTGTTTTCAGGCGGGTGTTTTCGGTGGAACCTGGCGGTTCCGCATTGGGAGGTGTCACGTGGTCGAAGAAACCGCCGTGTTCATCGAAGACGATGAGCAACACGCTGTTGTTCCATAGGCTGGAGGTGCTGATAGCGTCGTAGACCTGCTTGACTAACGCTTCTCCGCGGCGGACGTCACCGCACGGATGCATCGAATTGCCATTCCGGAAGTCATTCTTCGCGTCGTACGTAGGCTCGATGAATATGAACTTCTCGGTCAAGGAATTGTTGGCAAGTCTCGATGTGAGCGTATCCATGGAGACGAATCGATTGAGCAGATTTTGCATTCCGTGAATGCCACGCGTCTGCGCCACGTCGCCCTGTACGATGAGCCAGTCCGATTCCTGAAGCTTCGAGAAGACCGTTCCATTCGGGAAGGTGAAGAGTGGTGCGTTGAAGAACACTGCTTCCACAACTTGCGCATCACTAGGGGAGTGGTCAAGCCCAGACGCGGTGCCCGCCACGGCAAAGAAACGATTGGGCCACGTTGGCCCTGGCACGGACGCAAACCAGTTGTCGCAAACGCCAAACTGGCTGGCCAGGAAGTTCAGTACAGGGAACTGGTCCGGCGTGAATGCGTTGAATGCCTGTGCCACAGCATCCGAATGGTCTTCATATGTCGCAGCAAACCCCGTCGTTGAAGTATCCGTTGCAAACGGAGGGTAGCCGCTTGCGCCAAGCACGAGTGAATCGTTGCGCACGGTATCTCCACTGGCGACCTGCAACCCGCACAGCTGAACACAGGCGTCGGTGAACTCATGGCCCGGGTCGAAGCCGAGAGCGTAGGGCGCCCCTTTACCAAGCTGGTAAGGAGTTCCAGTTCTTCCAAAGTTGACGAGGGGAGTTGTGGGCAGTCCGTTGGCGACTGTCGGGGCACCCGTTGGCGTAGTGCCCGTCAGGTTGGACCACCCAAACACGCTGTCGTAAGAACGGTTCTCAAGCATGAGAACAAAAACGTGCTGTATCGCTGCCATAGGTCACCTCGGAATGTGAATGTTATTGCCCGAGGTCTTTCATGTCGGCAACCAGCGGTGATGAAAGAAACCCGGGCCGTTTTCGGCCAATTCGACTTCGCTCCAATTATTCTTGACTGCAACCAGCTGAAACTCGTTTATTTATATGCGGGTTGCACGAAAACGCAATGAGAATTCGCCTACGGTAGCCGCGAGCGCAACGCGCGATGGTCCCCGGCGTTACAGGGGTATGGACGTCGGTGCCGACCCCTCACGGGCAACGCGGTCGCCAGTCCCCCGCAACCGGTCGGCAGCCGGCGGAAACACGTACCAGCTGCCGTCATCGTGCCTGAAGAAGAACAATGCGCGCACTCCGCGTGATGACGACGTCTCAACGTACACACACCGTCGCCCGCCCAACCGGGTGCGACTGAATCTGGTTACATGACCCGATATCGCCGGAGCCGGTGCGAGCCATTTCTCGACCTGGCAACGCAGCGAGTGCCCGTTCACGCTTTTCATGTTCCGCTCCAGCAGGTACAAAGCCGACCGGCGTTGAAATGAGCGCGGGTCGCGACGCGAGGCGGACGTTTCTCGCCTCTTGCATCCCTAACGTCGCCGATGGCCGGGATGTTGACCACGGGTTTGTGAGTTCTGAAACCGAAAATTTCGCGTTGAGCTGGCGACAGGCGGTCGCCGCGGAGGAAGGCGGCCGACGGAGCCGCGTGCGTCTTACCCCGGGCCAGGACAGAAATAGTCCCGGCGAAGCGGAAAGCACACATCTGCGACCCGGTTCGCCGTGCTGGCGCGTTGCCGTCGGATTTCGTCACTGTGCCTTGACGCCCGGGCCGGCGGGCAGGACACTCAAGGTGAGTCGTTGTGCGGCCGACGTCTCGCGCGGCGCTGAGTAAGGCAGACCTCCGAGACACTCTGACGGGGCACGTCGAACGCCGACTGGAACATAGGCCGCGGAAGGAGAAACCCGTGGCGTTTGCACTGTCGTTTTCACAACTGTTTTCAGACTCGGTTGGCGAAAGTCACTTTGCGTCGGTAAACCTGCAGCTGGTAACCCGCAACTTCGCGCCCCCCGCTGAACCCTTTGACGTGTCGGATTTCGCGGCAGCGACCCGCTACGGATTTTTGCGCGCGCCCAGCGGATGGGTCGGAGACCTTCATCCTTCGCCCACGTGCCTGTGGGTATTTTTTCTCAGCGGGGAGATTGAGTTCGAGGCCAGTGACGGTGAGCGACGTCGCGTCGCGGCAGGAGGCGCGATACTGCTTGGGGATACCACGGGCAAGGGACATCAGAGTCGTGTCATCGGCGACGTGCCGGCGCTTCTCGCCATGGTTCAAGTTTGACGTCGTGGTTTCCTTGGCCGGGGCGCAAGCTTATGCCGTCGAGGTTAAGTCATGCTCGAGAAGATGTCAGTCCGAACTCCGCGTACGCCCTGTATCTCATGGTCGGTTCGAACTGTCCTGAACCGGGCGAGAGCTGCTTCGGCACGCGCGCGAAGCGGCACATAACGCTCAAAACGCCGTTTGGTTGTCGGCAGAGAGGATTGCGCATAGGCTGAACTTGGCACGGTGATGGACCTATGTTGAAACGTTCAGGTGCTCCAGACAACATTCACTCTGTTTGGGGCTCCAACCTGTCCGCGGGCGAAAAAAAGCGCGGATGCTGGGTCGCAGCTTTCCGCGCTAACTGGTACTGCAAGGAGCCGTTTATCGAACGAGGAACCCGTACGTCAGGGGGTCACGCTCGTCAACAATCCATTGTGCGAAGCCGCAGATATACGCATTGCCGTCGACTTCCGGAATCACCGCCTTGAAATCACCAACGTTCGTTTCGCTAAGCACACGACCCTTGAAGACAGTCCCGATGATTGACTCATTTACCAGGGTTTCGCCCTTGCCGAGTTCGCCGCGCAGGTACAGTTGAGCGACACGGCCGCCTGTTCCCGAGCCGGTAGGAGAGCGGTCCACTTCCCGGTCAGCAAACACGCAGCAATTCGCTTGCGTCGAACCGTCGTGCCGCGGCTTGTTGGCAATGATGGTGCCGTAGATGTGATTGATTTCCGGGATGTCCGGATGCTCAACCCGGAAAGCCATGTTTGCGGCCTGCTTCACCTCAGCGCCGAAGCGGACCAGGTCTTCGACCGAAGACTCGCGAACTTCCAGGTCGTGAGGCGCGCCGTCGGTGTAGAAGTAGAACGCACCGCCGAAAGCGATGTCGCCCTTGACCGTACCGAATGACGGCGTCTCGACAGTGACATCACGCTTCCAGATGAACGACGGGACGTTCACGAAGCGAACATTACCGGCATGTTCGCCATCCCACTGCACGAATGCTTCGATAAAGCCGCAGGGTGCATCGATACCGATTCGCGTTTCAGGAATCTGAAGCTGGACCCAACCCAGCTCGACTGCCGCGGTGGACAGCGCGATAACGCCATGTCCGCAGTGGTCGCTGTATCCCTCGTTGTGGAGGAAAATGATTCCGAAGTCAGCAGTCGGGCTAATCGGTTCAGTCAGATAGCCGCCATACATGTCAGCGTGGCCGCGCGGCTCGAACATCAATGCTTTACGAATGTCGTCTGCGTTCTCTTTTAGCCATGCGCGACGCTTCACGATGGAGTCGCCCGGCAGACGAGGAAGTCCGCGGGTGACGATGCGGAACGCCTCACCGCCGGTATGGACTTCGACAGTAGAAATGGTGCGAGTGATTTTCATGTGTCATTCGTTGCTACGCTATCAACTTCACTGACCGTAGGGCACCGGCAGGCCGTTCTTGATGACATACACGGTAGTCGGTGCGCCCTTCAGGTCGCCGTCCGCATCGAAGGAGTACGTTCCTGCCACGCCTTTGTAGTCGGTCTTGGCCAGTTGAGCAATAATTTTCGCTTTATCGGTCGTGGTGCCAGCCTTGACCATCGCATCGGCCAGCAGTTTGACGCCGTCGTAATAGCTAACCGCGTACACCTGCGTATCGGTGTTGTAGGCAGCCTTGTATTTCTGCAGGAATTCGCGGCCGGCCGGCGTTTTATCCAACGAGACGCCTCCTTGCGCGCAGTAGACAATGGATGCCGCCTCGCCAGCAACCTTGCCCATATCGGCCGAGCAGATACCGTCGCCACCGAGCAGCTTGGCGCGCAAGCCACGACCCTTCATTTGCTTCGCCATCGGGGCGCCTTGCGAGGCGTAGCCACCGAAGAAAATAACGTCAGGGTTTTTGGACTTGATGCTGGTGAGAATGCCGAGGAAGTCAGTGGCCGACGAGTTGGTGAACTGCTGGTCAATGATTTGGATTCCGTTGGCTTTGGCTTCCTTCACGAACTGCTCAGCAACTCCTTGGCCGTACGCCGTCCGGTCATCGATAACTGCAGCGGTCTTCGCCTTCAGCGTCTTGGCTGCGAACTGGCCCATTGTGCCACCAAGTTGCTCATCACTTGCGCCAATACGGAAGATGTTCTTGTAGCCTTGCTTGGTCAGCGCGGGATTCGAGGCAACTGGCAGCATCGGAACTCCCGCCGTGTTGTACACCTTTGAGGCCGGGATAGCGACGCCCGAGTTGTACGGACCCATCACCGCGACTACGCCGCTATCGGCCATTTTTTGCGCGACCTGAACGCCAACTTTCGGGTCAGCCTGGTCGTCTTCTGAGTCCAGTTTGAAGGTCACCTTTTGACCGCCGACACTGAGGCCGGCCTTGTTCAACTCGTCGATTGCAAGACGTGCTCCGTTCTCATTGTCCTTCCCGTTTGGTGCCTGCGGTCCCGTAAGCGGAGCCGAGTGACCGATGGTGACGACGGTTTGTGCGTTTGCGGAAGCGACGAAGCCAGCGGCTGTTAGTCTTACTGTGTCATAAAATAAAGGCGTCTTCCCAGACTTCGGCAGCATGGACACGCGTCGAGCCCGGCGACCAGCCGGACCGTAAGTTCGTAGCGGATGGTGGCAATCGAGTCAGCCGTGTGGCGCTGTGCGCGCCGGACTTCCCCGCGCAATGTAATCGTCGGGAACTGCAGGTGTCTGGCGTGCTGCGAAGTTTTTTTTGGCGCTGACCGGGGTACCGGTAGCGAGACGCTCTGAGAGCAGGAACCCGTAGGCCGCGATCGCCAGTGCGGCGTGGTGGTGAAACCCACGCCATCCCCGGCCTTCGTAGTGTCCCAGCCCCAGCTCCTGCTTCAGATCCTGGT
>NZ_FNDI01000068.1:0-12788 GCF_900100565.1 Paraburkholderia steynii
CGATAGCGCACGCGCTCCACCCTGTCAGAGCGCCGAGCTATACGCCGCCACAACCTACACACAGTTTGCCACCTGGGCGGCACATACCATTCGCTGCCACTAACACGTGTACGGGTGTGTGAAGCGGGTGAGGCGTTCGTTCAAAGCGTTGGCAACGAACGTGGGTCACGTGATTGCCGTGTGAGGCGTAAGACCCTGTGGGGGCCCTCAGGCAAGAAGAAATGTTGGCGGTGTTAGCCGCTTTCTTTTGCCTACTTTTCTTTGCGGCGGCAAAGAAAAGTAGGTGCCGCCCCGCACAGGGGCGACGCTTGAAGCGGGCTAACGCATCGCGGATGCCAGCGAAAACCCAAACACACCAAACCGCGATGCTTGAAGGAAAAAGGCAAATCGCGGATGCCAGCGCAAAACCAAACCCACAGAGACGACGCATGAAGCACGAAGGCAAGGCGCGAATGCCAGCGAAAGGCCAAAACACCCACCAACCCGGCCCGCGCAGCAAAAACCCCAAACCCAACCCAGCGTCGCAGACAGAACCAAATCCCATCGAACGGTCGGTTTATAATCGTAAAGACAGCCTGCACAAACCCCAAAACCCCAGCCCGGGCAGCGCAGCAAGCCCGCCAAGGACGATATGGAAGCCAAACCTCCCCGCCGCACGCGCGAACGGATTCTCGAGCTATCGTTGAAGCTCTTCAACGAGATCGGCGAGCCGAACGTCACGACGACGACGATCGCCGAGGAAATGGAAATCAGTCCAGGCAACCTGTACTACCACTTCCGCAACAAAGACGACATCATCAACAGCATCTTCAGCCAGTTCGAGCAGGAGATCGAAAAGCGTCTGCGTTTCCCGGACGACCATCGCGCAACCATCGACGAAATGTGGTCGTATCTGCAGTACATGGTCGACTTCACGTGGCGCTATCGCTTCCTGTATCGCGACCTCAACGATCTGCTCGCACGCAACCGCACGCTCGAAACACACTTCAAGCAGATCATCAGCCACAAGGTGCGCTTCGCGAGCCAGTTCTGCGAGCAGCTCGTGGCCGACAACGAAATGGTCGCGACGCCCGACGAGCTCAAAGTCATCGCAACCAACATCGGCGTGATCGCGACCTACTGGCTGTCGTATCAGTTCGTCATGAATCCGCGCAAGTACAACGAACAGGAAGCGATCCAGGCCGAACTGCATCAGGTCAGCGTGCAGATCGTGTCGCTGATGGCGCCGTATCTGCGTGGACGCTCGCGCGAACTGTTCGACGATCTGGTGTCGGGCAAGCATCCGCAGCGCGAGTTCTACGACTATCTGCCGCCGCGCGAACCTCGCAACGAATCGAAGGACCGGTAACGATGAAGGCAGTCTGTGTCTATTGCGGCTCCTCCAACGGAGTCAAACCGCTATACCGCGAGGCCGCGAAGGCGTTCGGACGCGCGCTCGTCGCGGCGAACCTCTCGCTCGTCTACGGCGGCGGCAAGGTCGGCCTGATGGGCGTGATCGCCGACGAAGTGATGGCCGCGGGCGGCCGCGCGATTGGCGTGATCCCCGAACTACTGGTCAACAAGGAAGTCGGCCATAACGGCCTGTCGGAACTGCACGTTGTGCCCGACATGCATCAGCGCAAGAAGATGATGGCCGATCTCTCCGACGCGTTCGTCGCGATGCCGGGCGGCGCAGGCACGCTCGAAGAACTGTTCGAGGTCTACACGTGGGCGCAGCTTGGCTATCATCAGAAGGCCGTGGCCGTGCTGAACATCGACGGCTTCTACGATCCGCTGATCGCGATGCTCGAACACACGGTGCAGGAAGGCTTCATGCGCCAGACGTACTTCGACATCCTGCAGGTTGACAGCGATCCCGCCGCCCTGATCCAGAAGCTGCAACGCTATCAGCCGCCCGCAAGCGACAAGTGGGCGGACAACCGCGAGCGCGTGTGACGCACGTTGAGCGCTTTCCTGCTTCATAACGAGAGGCCAGCATGACGAAAGTGGTTCTGATCACGGGCGCGAGCCGCGGCATCGGTCGCTCGACGGCCCGCATGCTCGGCGCGCACGGCTGGTCGGTCGGCGTGAACTACGCGACCAATGAAGCAGCCGCCAAACAGACAGCCGCCGAAGTCGGGCGCGCAGGCGGCCACGCGCGCCTGATCGCGGGCGACGTCGCCGACGAAGCGCAAGTCATCGCGATGTTCGATGCCGTGGAGCATGCGTTTGGCCGCATCGACGCGCTCGTCAACAACGCCGGCATCGTCGCGCCTTCGATGCCGCTCGCCGACATGGACGCCACGCGCCTGAAGCGCATGTTCGACGTCAACGTGTACGGCGCGTATCTGTGCGCGCGAGAGGCGGCGCGGCGCATGTCGAAGGATCGTGGCGGACATGGCGGCGTGATCGTGAATGTGTCATCGGCGGCGTCGCGGCTTGGCTCGCCGAACGAATACGTCGATTACGCCGGCTCGAAAGGCGCTATCGATACGATGACGATCGGCCTCGCGAAAGAACTCGGCCCGCAGGGCATCCGCGTGAACGCGGTGCGCCCCGGACTGATCGACACCGACATCCACGCGAGCGGCGGCCGTCCCGACCGCGCCGCGGTGCTCGGCGTGCAAACGCCGCTCGGCCGTCCGGGAACGGCCGACGAAGTCGCTGAAGCGATCG
Organism: Paraburkholderia steynii; assembly: GCF_900100565.1. Taxonomy (NCBI): domain Bacteria; kingdom Pseudomonadati; phylum Pseudomonadota; class Betaproteobacteria; order Burkholderiales; family Burkholderiaceae; genus Paraburkholderia; species Paraburkholderia steynii. Next base: position 2,656 of record NZ_FNDI01000068.1, read on the forward strand.
TCTGGTTGGTGAGCGATGCGTCGTCGTATGTGAACGGCGCGCTGCTCGACGTCAGCGCGGGCCGCTGAGCAAAACTAAAACGACGACCCCGGCTCACGCAAAAACGCAATCTCTTCATCGCTCGATGGACGCCCGAGCAACGCATTGCGATGCGGAAAGCGCCCGAAGCGCTCGACGATTTGTGCATGCCGCACAGCCGAGCGCGCATACGAAGGGTCCAGCCCTTGCGCTTCGAGCAGCGTATAAAGACGCACGCCTTCACGCTGCCCTTCCACCGTCTCATCGTGCTCGAACGGAATGTACGCGAACGCGCGGTGATAAACGGTCGGCAGCAACACATCGCTGCCCTCTTCGATCATGCGGCGCGTGATACTCATCGCCTGCGCGTCGCCGTCATACATGCGCGCCGTTCGCCGATGACAATTCCGCGTGAACTGGTCAAGCACGATCACGAGCGCCAGCGAGCCGAGCGGCGTCGCGAGCCATGCATTGAGTTCATGCGCGAGCGCCGCTTCGATCGACGCACCGAAACGCTCGCGCAGCATCGCGTCGAACGCGTCGCTGCGCTTGAACCAGCGCTTCTGGTCCTTGCCGTATTCGTCCGAACCCGGCGCGCCGAACCAGCAATCGAGCACGTCGCGCGCGGCCGGATCGAGTGCCGCATAGTCTGCGTCCGGCGAGTACGCCGCCGCGTCGAACCGCACGCTCATGCGAACTCCAGCACGAGCCGCCGCGTGCGCGCGCTTTTCTTTTCCAGCTTCGCGACGCGCAGCGCGCCGATCTCTCCCGTGTTGTGTACATGCGTGCCGCCGCACGGCTGCAGATCGACGCCTTCGATGCGCAGCAGCCGCACGCGCCCGAGGCCCATCGGCGGCTTCACGCTCATCGTGCGGACCAGTTCGGGGCGCGCCGCCATTTCATCGTCGGTGATCCATTGCGTCGCAACGGCATGCGCGCCGCCCACCAGTTCCGCGAGCCGCGTTTCGACGAGTTCGCGTTCGATCGGCTCGACGGTCGCGAAGTCGAGGCGCGCGTAGTCGGACGTGATGCTGCAGCCATCGACGGGATACGGCAGCACCGCGCACATCAGGTGGCTCGCCGTGTGCAGGCGCATGTGCCGGTAGCGGCGCGTCCAGTCGATCTGCGCCGTCACGTTTTGCCCAACGGCAAGCTGCGCGAGCAGCGCTTCCTGGCCGGGCGCGGGAACGTGGACGGCGTCGTCGGGCGTCGCGCCTTCGAACTTCGCCTTGCGTGTGTCGGCGATCTCGATACGCGTGCCGTCGGCGAGCGTCAACGCGCCCGCGTCACCTGCCTGGCCGCCGCCGAGGGGATAGAAAACGGTTTGATCGAGATGGATGCCCTGCTCGTCGAGCGCGGTGATGGTCGCGTCGCAGTGGGTCAGATAGGCGTCGTCGCGAAACAGCGCGCGCGTCGTCATGGGGAGTCTCCTTTGTGCTTTGTCGTGCCAGCGGACATTATGCCGATGCCGCCAACGCCCGCCGCGTTCAGATCGAAGCGCTCCCGACCGAACTGTACCGGTCACTCTGGCACGACGCTTTTACGACACGCAACACTTAGGCGCGCTGACGGCCAGCGCGTCAGCCCGGATGGTTGCGCATCCAGTCGGCCGTATCGAAGAACGAATGCAGCAGGCGTTCACGCAGCGGCTCGGGCAGGCCCACGTCTTCCATCGCCCACGCCATGCAGCGCAGCCACTGATCGCGTTCCACCGATGCAATCTGGAACGGCAGATGCCGCGCGCGCAGACGCGGATGGCCGAAGCGGCTGATGTAATGATCGGGGCCGCCGAGCCAGCCGCACAGGAACCAGAACAGCTTGTCGCGCGAGCCGTCGAGCGTCGGCGGATGCAGCTTGCGGATATCGGCGAAGTCGGCTTCGAGGTCCATCAGGTCGTAGAAACGGTCGACGATTTCGCGCACGCGCGCTTCGCCGCCCACCAGTTCGAAGGCTGTCGGCTGCGACGGCGCTTCGTCAATCGGATCAGTCATACGGGCAACTACACAGTCAAAGGAATTTCAGGGAGGCGGACGCTGCTACACACGTCAAGCATCACGCATCGCGCAGCGATTGCAGCGCGGGCCGCATCAGCACGTGCCGCAGGCTGAGCCACCCGCCAACGGCCGAGCAGACGACGCCCGCCGCAATGCCCGCGGGCAGGAGCCACGGGTTGAAGTTGATCGAAAAGTCGAATACGCGCGACGCGAGCACGAAGCCGATCAGCTGCGAGCCGATCGCCGCCATCAACCCCGACAACGCACCGACTACGACGAACTCCGCGACCTGCACCGCGCGCACCTGCGCGTGCGACGCGCCGAGCGCGCGCAGCAGCGCGGATTCTCGCATACGCTCGTCGCGCGTGCCCGCGAGCGCGGCGTACAGCACCAGCACGCCCGCGAACAGCGTGAAGCCGAACAGGAACTGCACGGCGCCGATCACCTGGCCAATCACGCGCTGCACCTGCGCGAGAATCGGCGCGGTATCGATCGCGGTGAGGTTCGGATATTGACCGATCAGCCCGTCGATCACCGCGCGCTGTCCAGGCGGCACATGAAAGCTCGTGATGAAGGTCGCCGGGTAGTCCTTCAGCGCGGCAGGCGGCATCACGACGAAGAAGTTGACCTTGAACGAGCCCCAGTCGAGCTTGCGCACGCTCGTCACGGGCGCGTCGACCTGCAGGCCCGTCACGTCGAAGCGCAGCTTGTCGCCGACCTTCACCTTGAGAATCTTCGCGAGGCCCTGCTCGATAGAAATCTGCGGTGTCGTGGCGTTGCCGTACCAGTCGCCCGATACGATCCGGTTGTCGTCCGGCAACTGCGTCGTGTACGACAGGTTGAACTCGCGATCCACCAACCGTCGCGCATCCTCGCTCTTGAAGTCGTCGGGATTGACGGGCTTGTCGTTGATCGCGATCAGCCGGCCGCGCACCATCGGCGCAAGCTCGACGCCGGGAAAACCGTGCGCCGACAGATAGTTCGTGACGAGATCGCGCTGGTCGGGCTGGATGTCGATGATGAATTCGTTCGGCGCGTCGGGCGGCGTCGAACGCTGCCAGCCTTCGATCAGATCGTTGCGCGTCATCGCGATCAGCAGCAGGCACATCAGGCCGATCGCGAGCGCGGTGATCTGCAGCGCGCTCGAATTCGAGCGGCGCTCCAGCGACGCCAGCGCATAGCGCCAGCCAATGCCGATATGAAAGCGCTCGCTACGCACGATGCGCGCCGCGCCCCACAACGCGAGACGCGCGACCAGTGCGAACAGCAGCAGCCCGCCCGCGAAGCCGCCCGCGACGATCCCGCCGATCTTCAGTTCGCCCGCGGCGAGAATCAGCAGCCCCGCGAACAGCACGATGCCGAGCGCGTATGCGGCCCACGCGGTGCGCCCTTCTTCGCCCCACTCGCGACGCAGCACGCGCACGGGCGGCACATGCGTCAACGGCAACAGCGGCGGCAGCGCGAAACCGACCAGCAGCACGAGACCGGCGGCGATGCCTTCGAGCGCGGGCCAGACAGTCGGATAAGGCAACGACACGTCGATCAGGCTGCCAAGCCACCAGAAGAGCGCGAGATGACCGCCGAAGCCAAGCACTACGCCCGCCACGCCGCCGACCAGACCGAGTCCCGCGAATTCGAACAGGAACAGCGCACGCAAGGTTCGCTGGCTTGCGCCGAGGCAGCGCATCGCCGCGCAGCTGTCCAGATGCCGCCGCATGTACCGATGCGCGGCCATCGCGATCGCGACGGCGGCAAGCAGCGCCGTCAGCAGCGACACGAGCGTGAGGAAGTGGCTCGCGCGGTCGAGCGTCTGGCGCACCTGCGGCTGGCCGTCCTGCAGCGACTCCAGCGCGTAGCCGCGCATCTTGCCGTTGTCGACGCGCTCATGCGCCCACTTCGCAAACGACGCGACCGGCTCGTCGCCGCCCGCCACCAGCAGCCGGTAGGTGACGCGGCTGCCGTAGCCCGTCAGTCCCGTCGACGCGAGATCGTCGGCACGCATCATCAGGCGTGGCGAGAAATTGACGAACGCGAAGCCGCGATCCAGCTCGCGCGTGATCAAGGCGCCGATCGTGAAATCGCGACCGCCCACCTTCACCTTGTCGCCGATGCGCGCTTTCAGCGCGTCCAACATCTGCTGATCGACCCACACCTCGCCGGGCGGCGGGATGCCGCGCACTTCGCGATCGGGCGCGCCCGCCGTGAGCGAGAGTTTCAGCTCGCCGCGCAGCGGATAGCCCGCCGACACCGCTTTCACCGCCGCGAGCCGCGAGACCGGCTTTGACCCAGGCGTGGAAGCCGTCGAATTGACCATGCTGGGGAAAATCGCCGTCGTCGCCGTGTCCAGGCCGAGCGCGTTGGCTTTGTCGGCGAATTGCGGATCGACGGGATGGTCGGAGCGGACGATGAAATCGGCGGCGATCATGCGCCGAGCATCGCGCTCGAGACCTTGATGCAACCGGTCGGCCAGAAAGCCGACGCTGGACAGCGCGGCGACGGCCAGCACGAGCGCGAGCAGCAGCATCGTCAGTTCGCCCGCGCGCCAGTCACGCGCCGTCATGCGCAGCGACTGATGCAGCAGATGGCCCAGCGACAGCCGGTGCGCAGGCGCGCGCCGCTCATGGCGGTCGCGAGGGGATTCAGGCGGAAGCTCGGGCGGAGCCTCGGTGGTGACGCGTTCGGCTTCGCTCAATCGTGACGGCTCCGCGCGAATCGCGACACCATATGCGTCGCCATGCCGCGAAAGCCGCCCTGCACGCCGCGCCACAGACGCGGCAGCGCCCAGCTAGCGAGCACGAGGAAGCCGACCAGCAGTACAAGAAAGAGCACGGGGACGAACAGCGCGAGCAGCAGCCCGCCGAATACGAGCCCATCCTCAGCCGTCGACGTGACGACATTGGACACTGGCTCCGGCGACAGATTGATCAGCGCCCGCGTGCCCGCCTTCGTCAGATGAGACGCGCCGGCGAGCGTGCCGCCTGCCAGCGCAGCGACCGTCATCAGCGCCGGATCGGCGTGGCCGAGCGCGCCGACGGCCAGCATGGCGCCCGCGGGAATGCGGATGAACGTGTGAACGGCATCCCACAGCGAATCGAACGCGGGAATCTTGTCGGCGAGAAATTCGGCGAGCGTCAGGACGGCCGCCGCGCCGATCACCCACGGCGACTGCAGCACGGACAGCGTATCGGGAAGATGGATGAAACCGGCGCGCCCGAACACGCCCGCAATCAGGACGGTCAGATAAAGGCGCAAGCCGCTGCCCCAGGAGAGGCCCGCTGCAAGCGAAAGAGGTTCAAGCATGGCCGCCTCCGAGGCGCGCATAGCGAGCCGTCAGTTCCGGCGGCTGTGCCATGGAACGGTGGGAAGCGCCAGTGGCTCCGCCCGCCGAAGCCGCCGGACCCGCGCATCAAGGCCGCGCGGAGCAATTTCAGGGTGATTTCCGTCTCATTATAGCCACGTCAATCCGCCGACCGCACGGCCGCGCGGCGGTTTGTAGCGTGATTGCGGCAATTTCCAGACGAATGGCGCGCTTTGACGAGCCGGCGGACGTCCAGTCAGTGCCCCGACGAGAGCTTCAACCCAATCAGCCCGACGACGATCAGCACCGCGCTGCCGACGCGCGCCGCCGTCACCGCCTCGCCCATCATCACGATGCCGAAAATGAACGCGCCGACCGCGCCGATGCCCGTCCAGACCGCGTAGGCGGTACCAAGCGGCAACTGGCGCATCGCCATTGCAAGCAGCACGAAGCTGCCAAGCGCCGTCACGATGGTGAAGACGGACGGCCAGAAGCGGGTAAAACCTTCGGAGGTCTTGAGACCGGCAGCCCATGCGACTTCCAGCAAACCGGCGACAAACAGAAGAATCCAGGACATGAGACGAACTCCCGATGAAGATGGGGCCGTCCCCGTTGAAAGCGGATGCAGCAAGGTCGTCCTTGCCGTACGTCATCATATCAAAACGGATGAATTTCTACCGCCCTCTCATACCTGATCCGATATAACGCGACGCCATGCCGCGCCCTGTCACGGTGAATCAGGCGACGCCGACCAGCCGGTAGCCGACGCCCGTCTCGGTGACGATATGCTCGGGCTGCGCCGGATCGCGTTCCAGCTTCTGCCGCAGATGCGCCATGTAGATGCGCAGATAGTGATGGCTTTCCACATGTGACGGCCCCCACACGTCGCGCAGCAACTGCCGGTGCGTGAGCACGCGGCCTGCGTGGCGCACGAGCGTCGCGAGCAGCCGGTATTCGAGCGGCGTCAGATGGACGGGCTCGCCGTCGCGCGACACCTGGCGCAGCGCCAGATCGACGGTTACACCGCCGAAATGCACCTGCGGCGTCTCGTTGGCACCGCCCTGGTTGCGCCGGCGCATATGCGCGCGAATCCGCGCGAGCAGCTCGGACACGCCGAACGGCTTGGTCAGATAGTCGTCGGCGCCCGCGTCGAGCGCGGCCACCTTCTCGCTCTCCTGCGTGCGCGCCGACAGCACGATCACGGGCAGCTCGCTCCAGCCGCGCAGTTCGCGGATCACGTCGAGGCCATCGGTATCGGGCAGGCCGAGATCGACGATCACGAGATCGGGCTTGCGTGTCGCGGCTTCGATCAGCCCCTGCTTGCCCGTGGGCGCGTCGTACACGACCATGCCCTCGCCTTCCAGCGATGCCCGCACGAAGCGGCGAATCTGTTGTTCGTCTTCGATCAGTACGACAGTGATGCTCAGGTCGCTCATGAGTGGGTATTCGGATGCGTGTCGGCTTGTTGTCGATGAGGCGGATCGGTGTCCGGGTCTGCGTGCGCTTCGGTGTCCGGTTCACCCGCTGCGTCGTCGTCGAGGACGTCGGGCACGGGCGGCGGCGTTTCGATGGGCAGCGTGAACCAGAAGCGCGCGCCTTCGATGCGGCCATCGGCGGCGACGCGGTTGGCCGCGCCGATTCTACCGCCATGCGCCTCGGCGATCGCGCGGCAGATCGCAAGGCCGAGGCCGATGCCCGGCTTTGCCGATTCCTTCTCGCCGCGCGTGAACTTCTCGAAGATGCGCGCTTCCATGCCGGGCGGCAAGCCCGGCCCCGTGTCGTCGACGGTCACGCGCACGAACGGTTTGCCGTTCTCGTCGATGCGCTGCGCGCCGATTGTCAGCGGCGTGTCGGGTGGCACGTACTTCGCCGCGTTCTCGAACAGGTTCGCGAAGAGCCGTTCGAGCAGCACGGCATCGAGTTGCAGCAACGGCAGATCGGCGGGCAGCGATACCTGCACGGGATGACGCGCGAGCGTGCGCCGGCAGTCGCGCAGCGCCGAGCCCACCGTCTCTTCAAGCAGCGACCATTGCCGGTTCAGCTTCAGACTGCCCGCCTGCAGGCGCGCCATATCGAGCAGATTCGTGACGATGCCCGTCATGCGCAGCGCTTCTTCGTGAATCGCGTCGACGAGTTCGCCCTGCGCCGCGTTGCTAGCGTCGCGCGGCTGACCGGCGAGCATCGAAGAAAAGCCGACGATCGCCGTGAGCGGCGTGCGCAGATCGTGCGAAATCGCGGACAGCAGCGAGTTGCGCAGCCGCTCGGACTCCATATTCACGAGCGCATCGCGCGCGATATCGACGTAATGCACGCGCTCCAGCGCGAGCGCGATTTGCGCAGCGAACGCGTCGAGCATGCGCTGCTGCTCGGGCACGTCGAGTTCGTGCTCGTCCTGCATCGCGACGGCCAGCACGCCGCGCGTGCGCATCGGCGCGCGCAGCGGCAAATAGAGCGCCTTCGCGGCGGGCAGCGTGTCGGTGCCGTGGCCCGCGGGCTTCTGCTGGTCGTACACCCACTGACCGACATCGACGTCGAGCGAGGCAGCCTCGAGCATGATGGCCTCGTCGGGATCATCGACTTTCTGCTTCACCTGATCTGCGCTATCGGGCAACAACATCGCGACGCGCGCGCGGAACACCTCGCTCACATGACGGCTGCCGATGCCGACGATCTGCTCCGTGGTCAGCGCCGCCGCCAGTTCGCGCGCCATGGCGTACATGGCGCCCGTGCGTTGCTCGCGTCTGCGCGCGACGCTCGCCTCATGTCGCAGGCTCGACGTCAGATGGCCGATTACCAGTGACGTCAGCAGCATGCCGAGGAAGGTCAGCAGGTATTGCGTATCCGACACCGACAACGACATGCGCGGCGGCACGAAGAAGAAGTCGAACGCGGCGACGGAGAGGAACGACAGCATCACGCCCGGCCCGCGTCCCAACTTCACGGCCGTGAAGATCACGCCGAGCAGATACAGCATCACGAGGTTCGCAAGATCGATGCGGTCGATCAACTGGCTCGCAATCAGCGTCACGCCCGCGCAGATCGCAACTGCCCACGCGTAATTGCGCGGCGGCGAACGGCGGTCGCGCGCGGCGATCAACGCGTCGCGCCACGCTCGCCCTTCTTCGTCGGCGCGGCGCTCGCGGGTCGTCCCTGCTTCGTCGTTGCTTGCGCGGATCAGCGTGAGATCGAGGTCGCTTGCGCGTTCCGCGAGGCGCTCGCCGAACGGGCGGCGTAACCACCGCACGAGGCCGGTGGCGGACGAGCCGCCCGCTATCAGCTTCGACACGTTGCGCACCCGCGCATAGCCGATCAAGGTCGAGACGGCGTCGGCGCCCGCGAGCGTTCCCGTTTCCGCGCCGAGTTCGGCGGCGAGTTTGAGCGCGTCGAGCGTGCGTTCGCGGCGTGCGTCGGAGAGCCGTTGCAGCTTGGGTGTTTCGACGTAGACGGCGATCCAGTCCGCCTTCAGGCTTGCCGCGAGACGCGCGGCGGCGCGCACCAGCAGCGGCGCCTCGGGGCCGGGCCCGACGCACACGAGGAGCCGTTCGCGCGCCTGCCAGATGCGCTGGATCGAACGGTCGGCGCGGTACTCGCGCATTTGCGCATCGACGCGATCGGCCGTGCGGCGCAGCGCCAGTTCGCGCAACGCGATCAGATTGCCCTTGCGGAAGAAGTTTCGCACGGCGCGCTCGGCCTGTTGCGGCATGTAGACCTTGCCGTCGCGCAGGCGGTCGAGCAGTTCTTCCGCGGGCAGGTCGACAAGCGTCACTTCGTCGGCGCGATCGAAGACGCGGTCGGGGACTGTCTCCCATACGCGGATGCCGGTGATCTGGCCGACTACGTCGTTGAGGCTTTCGAGGTGCTGGACGTTGACGGTCGTGTAGACGTCGATGCCGGCATCGAGTAGTTCGTAGACGTCTTGCCAGCGTTTGGCGTGGCGGGCGCCCTGGACGTTTGAGTGGGCGAGTTCGTCAACGAGGATCAGCTGCGGTTTGCGTTCGAGCGCGGCATCGAGGTCGAATTCGCCTAGCAGGCGGCCGCGGTATTCGATGCGGGCGAGCGGCAGGACGTCGAGGTCTTTGAGCAGCGCTGCTGTTTCATTGCGACCGTGGGTTTCCGCTATTCCTACGACTACGTCGATGTTTTCTTCTTTTCGGCGACGTGCTGCTTGCAGCATTGCATAGGTCTTGCCGACGCCGGCTGATGCGCCGAAAAAGATCTTCAGCTTGCCGCGCTGGCGTTTTTCTTCTTCGCGCTGGAGTTTGTCGAGTAGCTCGTCGGGGTCGGGGCGGGACATGGTGTTGGGTTTGGGGTTTTTGCACTTCCGTGCGGGTATGGTGACATGGTTTTTTTATGTCTGCGACGCTGAGGTGGTTTGCGCTTTGCGCGGGCGGTCTGGTTTTTTGGGGCTTTCGCTGGCATCCGCGATTTGCCTTCGTGCTTCGTGCATCGCCGTTCGGTGTGTTTAGCTTTTCGCTGGCATCCGCGATGCGTTAGCTTGCTTCATGCGTCGCCCCTGTGCGGGGCGGCACCTACTTTTCTTTGCCGCCGCAAAGAAAAGTAGGCAAAAGAAAGCGGCTAACACCGCCAGTTCTTGTTCCTGCCTGAGGGCCCCCGAAGGTTCTTACGCTTCACGCGGCAACGCACCAGTCCGCGCTCGTTGCTAACGCTCTCCCTGTACGCCTCACCCGCTTCATGCACCCGCGTCACAGCACACCTTGCCAGATAGTCCACCGCCGCCCAGGTGGCAAACTGTGTGTCGGCCCCTTGTGCTCCACACGCATCACTTCGGACCGATAGCGCACGCGCTCCACCCTGTCAGAGCG
>NZ_FNDI01000066.1:0-16801 GCF_900100565.1 Paraburkholderia steynii
GCCCGGAATTCCGCCGGGTACGGGGTACGATGCTTGCCCATCATCGGCACCTCCTGATCAAAAGGATAGGTGTCCGTTTTCGCGGGTCAACTTCAGGCTGCCAGCATCTGCCGCAGTTCGTCGATGTAGCCGTAGGGCAGCGGTGAATGCACGCTCTCGTCGCGCCGGGGCAGACCGCGATTGGACATCCGGGGCACGGGATTGCGAAACGCCGGCGAGACCACCGGCTGGCCGCGGTCGTCGGTTTCGCTGAACTCGCGCAGCAGCACGAAGTGCAGGAAGGCGTGGATGTGGTTGTTGTACAGGATGCCCTTCGTCGAATCCGGGCACGCCGTCTGGTAGAAGTCGGGCAGGACGATGGTGCGGGCGAGGAACTCTGTCGGGTTGAGCGGCAGCCCCTGCTGGACGAGGTAGCGCTCAAAGAAGGCCACCAACGCACTTAGCCTATCGTCCACACCTCGGGTTTCGCCTTTCAACCACTCCACCGCTAGGGCACGCCAGGCAGCCAGCTGCGGATAGTCCCGCTCGACCCAGCCGAGGGAAGCGTCCGTTTTGCGCCTTACCCCTTTCGACTTGGGGACCAGACCGGAGGATGCTACGGACGCGGTCGTTGTTTTCTTTTCGGCCATGAGGGTTTCTCAGTCGTTGAGTTCGATGCCGGGCAGCAGCAGTCTTGTCACGGATTGTGGCCCGGCATAGTTGTCTCGCAGCCGCCGCGCAGCTGCTTCGAGCGCCGCCAGTGCTTCACGGGTATTCGCCTGCGTATAGACCTCCTGGCTCTCCAGCGAGGCGTGATGCATGAAGCGGCGGATGAGCGTCTTGTCGACGCCGGCGTTGCGAAGGCGCCGGCCGTAGGCGTGACGGTGTCCGTGTGGCGTTGTGCCCAGCGCCTTGCTCACCGTGAGCCCGATGCGCTCGCACGCGGCGGCATGGGCCTTGTTGTACTGGGTGAGCGTGTACATGGCGCCGACGGGCTCGCGCTTCAGGTTGACGAAGGCGAAGGGGTGGCCACGCTCGACGCGTGCGACCTGTTCGAGGTAGCGGTGCCAGAGTCGCAGGAACCACTCGCCATACTCGGGCACGAACCAGTACGCTTGCTTGTAGTACGCGGCGTCATGGGTGCCGCCCTTCCAGCCGGCGTGCCGTCGATCCATCAGATCGGTACGTGGCACCAGGCCAAACTGGTGGGCGAGATACTCCGCCCTGCTGCCTCTACGCGGGCGTCCAAGTTTGTCGCGCCAATCGGCGGGCGCGGAGCCGTAGCTTGGATGGTGAATCAGGACCTTGGCCTGCTTCAGTTTGGCCGGGTCTGGAAACACGTCGGGGATGAAGAGATGGAAAGGCTCGGATTCGCGAAACCCCGCCCCGTGTAACAGCAATGTGATGAGCATGCCCCGGTAGTCATAACGACCACCCGTGCAGAAACCCTTCACCAGCAACTCCTCAAAGCGCTCCTCAGGGAAGGCCGGCGGATCGCCTTTCTCGACATTCGGAGCGCGCCGGCTTCGCACGCGATATGCAGTCCGGACGGAGGACGAGTTCGCCGCCCATATATGCCCAAGGAACGCCTTGCTGCGTCGGTACTGATATGCAGCCTCATCGGTTTGCCGGTCGAAAGCCCCTCCTGCATAGCGGGGATTCACTGCGGCAGTCTCAGGGCGCACTTCCCCGAGCCAATCAAAAAAGTCGGAGAGATGAGTGATGATGTGCGATGCATCTCGCGGTGAACGCGGTGCCCAGCACAAGCCACTGGGGTCAAGGCCGGTGGCCCGATCAAACGTGCCGGTGTAGAGCCTCTGGGCGAAGTTCTGGAACAGACGATAAGTATCGCGCTCCGCCGGATTGGACTGCAGGTATTCAAGAAACATCCGGACGGACCGGGTTACCTTGGTCATCCACGCCAAGCTGCGGTCGTGACTACGAAAGAGGTAGTAGTCGAGCAGCGGCTCCAAGATTCCCGCTGGCGTCAATACCACCGGAAGTTCCGCGTACACGCCTGTCAAATCGGTATGTATGCGCGCCTTGACCGTCACAAACATGTGAAGTGATTGGACAGCGGGTTGAACAAAGCGACATCGCGGGACGGGCCACGAGGCGGAGCCTCAACGACACGCAGGATCACGACTACATCTTCAATTCTGCGCAAGCCATTCTCGCCATACATAAAAAGCCGCGCATTATACATAGGATGCCATCGCACGGTATAGCTTCAACATCCGAAAGGCAAAAAAACACCCCTTCAAGAGGGGTGTTTGAAGCGAATTCAGCTCAGCTTTGCAGAACTATGTATTCCTTGATGGGGGGAATAAGCGATCGCCACAGGGGCTGACCACCGGATTCTGTTTGCTCTACTGCGCGGTATCAGCGGCAAGCAAAATCGACGCATCCAACTGAGTCATGACGCGTATTGGCCGAACTTCCCGAACGAAGAGACTGGTTCCTTTTCGCAACTGCTGAAAGCATTTCGTCTTTTAAGAACACGCGTAGAAACCGTCAGCGAGATAAACCAGAACACATTTCGAACACTTCACTGTTTGTTTCGTTTTTACTCGCGGTGCTACGCGTCGGTTTCAAAGAATGACACATTGATTAGCTCCTGAGCCAATTCATGTTGTCAATCAAATCGCGCTCTCATTATCGCGGTCGATCGGACCAACCATCGCTACGAGTGCGCGTTAGCCAAGACGCAGCGCACGCCACGCATACTTGCGCAAATACGCTCGATTTCCTATCTTGCCAAGAGAGAAGCCGAAGCGACGCGAAAGTTGATAGCTCTCAAAGTTGCGGCCGGATCGAGATTGACAGCCTCAGGCGTCGAAGAGTCTCCGAGCGCACCCTTGGCGCCTCTCAGGATTCGTGCTGCCATTGGAATGCACCACTCTTGGTAAGTGTCTCTACGCGCACGGACAGGAAATCGTGTCGAACAGTCGAAAAGCGCAACGTGGATGCCGAATGTCCGTACCGGTTTACGACCACTGCTGATTTCGCCAACTTTCAAAATCTCAGGCTGACAAAAACTGGAGACGAATCTCATGTCAACTTCACACGTGCGCGGTGCTTGTCGGACAGAACGCGGCTCGCATCTCTTTACCGGTACTGCGTTGTTCCTAGCTCTCCTGTCGACGAGCGCATTTGCCGACGACGCGCAGCAATGCAAAGCTGCAGGAGGCTCGCTGCTAGTCGGCCATGTGCTGTCTCCGCCGCAATTCCAGGACGGCATGTTCAAGAAAGGAGTCGAACTCTCTCACACACATCTTTCATTGAAAGGCGACAGCGATGGGAAAAGATACGATGTAGCGATTGATAACGTCTTCGCGTCTGGATATCAGGAAAACTCGAAGGTGGTTCCCGCGCCGTTGAACTCCATCCGGGTGGGCGACAAGCTCGAAGTCTGCGGCATTCCCTTCAAGGGTGGAATCCATTGGGTTCACAATAATTGTGGAGACACCCCTACGAAGTCGGATCCGAACGGTTGGCTTAAAGTGATTCAGGAGGACGGAAGCGCCGGATCGAATCTTGAGGATAGTCAGCAGTACTGTTACCTCTGGCACCGCAAATAGAGTACGGACGCCCGTCTATGGAGAATCCGCCTAAATCGGACGTTTTATGCAGGTAAATTTAATGCTTTCCGTAGGTGGCGATGTACTGTGCCAGGTTCGCCCACTGCGGCGACGTCAGCAGTTGCGGATGATCTCGCGCGATCTGCTGAGCCACTGCATGAAACCCCTGATTTTCTTCCGAATGGCCCGCGTTCAAATGCGCAGCGAAAGACTCGCTAAACGACGTACTCGGTCCGCCGGCTAGCGCGGGCGGAGGCCCAGCCGTCGCGAAAGCGTTGAGCGCGGTGCTGAGTCTGTCAAGGTGTCCATTTCGCGCCGAAACCGCCGATGAGTATGACTTGTCTGGATCAAGTTTGTCCGCGAAAAGTTGAAGAATCGCCGTATGGTCGAGCTTCCCCGAAAAAACACCGCCGGGAGTCACGTACGGCGACACGAGGATGGCAGGCACGCGCAATCCTGTCGTTTGAAATGAAAATCCCCCTACAACATCCGGAATAGAAAGCGGTGAAACATGGTCGAAAAATCCCCCGTGCTCGTCATAGGTCACGATTAGCAGGGTGTTCTTCCAACGCTCCAGATTGGAGGTCAGTGTCCGGTACACGTCAGCGACAAATGCCTGACCGCCAGCGATACCAGTTGGACTATGGTCGTCATTGGCACCGAAGTGCGGACCGTCCGTATACTCCGGCTCGATGAATATCACCTTGGGCATGATCGCGTCGCTCTTCCAGTCGGAGGCGAAGCGGCTGTAACGTCGAAAATTGCCTCCGACGCCATCATGTGGCAGCGTGAGTGACGTGATAATCTCCGGCAGCCACTTCTTCATCAGGCTGAAAAACGGAAAGAAGCTGCCCGACTGATAGACGCACCAAGGGATTCCGTGGTCCCTCAACCAGTCATAAACAAGCGCCTGGTCGGGGAGGAAATTGGGTCCTTGAACATTGTCGCTGATCGCACTCTCCCCTGCCATCGCCATCAGGCGATTGGCTTGCGTACCAGAAGGCAGCGGTGCAAACCAGTTATCGCAGATAGTGTAATGTCGCGCGAGAAAGTCAAATGTTGGCAACGCTTCCGCATCGTAATAACCCATGACGTCGGCGAGATTTTGAGGGGGCGTGGAGCGACTCGCATAACTTTGCACGAATCCGCCGAGTTCGGGACAGCCACCTGGAGCGCAAGGCGTCTTTATCTGGATCGCTATTGGCGCTCGATCATGCGGAGGATCCGATATTGAAGTGACGCTCGGACTAAGACGATGAATTGGATATTCCTGCCCTGCATTGACATTGACAAAGTTTTGCAACCATTCCTGACTAGAGGACAGTCCGTTCGCTTTGCCTCCTGTCAAGCTCAGGTAGCCTAGCATATGGTCAAATGACCTGTTCTCTAACATCAACACCACGAACGTATCGATATTATCGAGCGCAGCCATTTCCTATCCTCCCTCCACGAATGATCCATTTGCCGTATGGCGTATGCGCCGCGCATACGCCAACGCCTGTCAACGCCAGTGTCATGCAAGGTATACGTCGGGTGGAGCTGACTATCGCTTCACGCTATAGCCACGAAGTTACGTCTGCGCAGCAACGACACCTCACTATAGAATTGTCCGTCACCCACGGCAACCTGTATCGGATGCGACACAGTGATTGACCGTGCCTCGGCTCGATAACCCGTCAAGAAGCTCCCCTACTGGACGGACTGCATCACTCACCGGGTCGAATCAAGCGAACAGTTCACGATCCTTGATCTCCCGGGGATCCTCGTAGTCCTCCAGCCACCAAGGATTCTCTGCAGCAGATTGCGGGGCTCGTTCGAGCGTCAGCTCCGAGCGCGCATCCGAAGCGTTGTGCTGGACGACTCTAAAGCGGTAGTGATCAAAGATACGCAAAGCCTCGACCATGTATGCTGTCGCGACGCGTCTATCCTTGACAAGCAACAGATTTTCCCCGTTTTTTGTGTCGGCAGGTGACGAGAAATTGTACGAGCCCGTGTACACACGGGCTGTTGGCTTGTCGAAGTCAACAACGACGAACTTGTGATGCATACGCACGCCTGCTCCGCCAGTCGGCTCAGCCGAAAATGGTGCCGGCACGTCCCTCGTAAGTGCTTCCGGGTAGACGGGCGCCACGTTTCCGTCAGGCTGCTGAATATCTAACCCGCCCACCTCCCGATCTGAGATACCGTAAACGAAAATCTTGTCATCTTCAATCAGCGTCTTAACAGCGTCGTGCACTGCACCGCCGGTCTGATAGAGGAATGCCAACGAGAACAGCAGACTTGACGACGTACCGGTTCGCATGTCATTTGCAATCGCGTCCAGTTGCGCATTATCAGGGCTGTGGGGAGAAAAGGTGACCAACGGCTTCAGAGAGGCCAATCCGATAGTGGCCTGCTTTGCGGAAGTCGATTCTCCAAAGTCACTTGCGGGCTTATTCCAGTACTCCTCAAACGCGGCGCGAAATATCGATACCGCGGGGTCCCCATTCAGTATCACGGCATTGTTCGACTGCACGTAAAACCCGCGCCAACTGAAGTTCGTCGATCCGCAAACAACGAGCTTCTGTTGGGGACTGTCGACGACAATTGTCTTATTGTGCTGGAGATCAAGCACGTGTTGGCGCTTAACATTCTCCGCGCCTGCGCTCTGCTTCAAGCGAACTTCCGCCGCCGCTTCCGCAGATCCCGGACCTGCATGCTCACCACTATTGTCGATAATGATCTGCAAACGGGAACCCAGCTTCTCGAGTCGATCAACGACCTCTGGAAGATTCAAGTCATAGGCGATGACGCGAACATTCGCATCACTATCGTTCACAGCTTTGTCCAGCACGTTCAGTATCGCCGCGCGAGATTCAAACCCCATCCATGCCAGTGCTTCATCCGCTTTGGGGTGCGTCGGCTTGAAACTCAGTCCTTCTGCGGGTTTGGACGGGAGCAGTTCAGATATTGGCCCATATTCTTGGTATTCGTCTACAAACGCTTGCGACGAAACGAACCCGCGTGTGAAAGCTACGTTTAATTCACCTGGGTATGTCTCCCGCATCAACTGAATCGTCGCCTCCTGCGCAACCCCGTATTCCAATGTACCTGCCTGATCCATAAAAACCGGGGTAACGATGTAGGTGAAGTCGCCGGGAATTTCCGGGTTATATGGGAAGTGCACCCATCGGAACTTCTGAATCGGTGAAAGCCTTGTGGACAACGCATCCGGGTTGACGGTTCCGTCAATCCCTTTGAAGGTGAGCCTGTTCTTTAAAGCAAAGACCTTCTCACCGTTGGGTTCACGGTATTCGATAGCAAAACCGACAAAGTTTCGCGGCGGCGTTCCTTGTTTCCAGTTCATCGCGAGCAGCAGCATGCCTTCACCACGATGAAGCTTAAGGGTGAATTGCGCAGATGCATTCGTGCCTACAACCTGAAAGTCCGATGACATGACGCCTCCTAGGAGCGGCGCGAAGATTCTGGACGCGTGGGGCTGCCGGCGCCGGGCAGCGACCAGTAAATTGATGTTGGCCACGCAACTCTGAGCCGAATTGTTTCCGTGCTTGTCCGTTCAGTACTCGCCTAATACGCAACGAGCTCCGGCCTGTTCGTATCTTCTTAATTGCAGACGAGTCGGCCCACTTAATCGGATGGCCTTCAACCGGAAGTCACAGAATCGGTTCTGGACTGTCGCCCGGAAGCAGCAGTTCGCAGACCTGGCTGAAACGATAGGCGTCGCTGGTCGCATCGAGATCGAAGACCCACACCACGTCAAATCGCGCTCCCGGCCAGTTTTGCGGGGCGCTCGTGTTGCCGAGTATGGCGTTGGCAATCAGTGGTATGTGCTTGTGCTCCCAACCTATCAACACGACACCATCGCATGACATCGCCGCCGTCGTGAGCTCTTGCTCCTGGCCGACAGCATAGGTCGTATTCGTCCGAAGCTTCAGCTTCTGCGCGACAATGCTCACCGTCTCTTCAGGCCGTTTACTCGACTTGCCTGCATCGTCCGAGCCCGCAAACACCGTTTGCGGCTTTGCGAGCTCTGGGCTTTGCAGTTCACCGCGGCTCGGAGCGAAGAGGACGGCAAGCGCGCCGGCGCGGGTCCATCCCGCAACGAGCAGTGAATTGACGTCCTGTTCACCATCGACGGTGACGCCGTAGGGCGGGATCGCACCTTGGGGCTTTTCCCCGTGGCGAATTACCATGATTTTTTCAGCTTTTGCCATGATTTACTCCGGGCGGACGATGATGCGAATTACGAAGTCGCCATGTGCGATGCAGAGGGCACGCTCGATGCACCCGATGGTGCGGGCGTGGTGGTGGACAGAGCTGTCTTGATCGCAGCCAGCATGGCCTGCCCATCGGGTGTACCCCATCCCGATACCGCGTCGTATCCAGGACCGGCACTATAACCGCCTACACTTGCCGTGTTGTTGTTGCCCGAGGTCACGTCGGTACAGCCTATCGCACCGACTGCTTGGCCTGCGGCCCCCGACGACTGATACAGCATGGGCGTCAGATAACCCACGCGCTTTCCGCCGTCGAGTTGCCCGTTTATCAACGTGATCAACGCCGCCCATAGCGGGCTCGCCGCACTGGTACCGCCATTGGGCTCTGCGTGACCATCCACCACAAGCAGATAGGGCGAAGCAACCCAGTCCGCGTTGGCAGCGACATCTGGTATGCACCGCCCCGTCATCGCGCCAGGGTTGACTGATTGGACGGTGATGCTGCTTTGCCAGTCGGGACGCTGAAAGACGTCGCTGACCGCGCCGCCCGTGCTGCCGCCGGAGTCGGCTCGCAAGCCGTCTCCCTCCATCCAAACGACGTCCGCTTTCGTGCCGTTCAGATCGACGATCGTCGTTCCGCCCACGGCGAGCACATAAGGACTCGAAGCCGGAAAATCTGCGTGCGCGTGGCCATCGTCCAGCCCATCGCTCGAACCATCGTCGCCGGCAGCCACGCAAACCGTCACGCCGAGATAGGCTGCCTCTTTCAGTGTTTCGTTGATCTGGGACATGGCCTGATCGGACCAGATGTTGGTGCCTTCGGGTGCGCCCCAACTGATTGAGAGCACGCCGGGATTGTTGTCTTTGTCCTGCATCGCGGCGTCCAGCGCTCCGATCATTCCCTGCTCTGTCCATGCCGCGAAATAGACCACGATGCTCACGCTCGGACACAGCCCCGCCACAACTTCGACGTCGAGCATCACTTCGCCTTCGGCACCGTCTCTGCTCTCGGTCGACGTGCCGTCCGTGCTGACGACCGTTACGTGCGGCGCAGACAATTCGGCCTTCGCGCAGAACTTGCTCAAATCGCTCGGGAAATACCCACCTCCAAATTCAAGGATGCCGACCGTCTGTCCCGCGCCTTCGCCGGAAGGAAAATGATAATGTTCGCCGAACTGCCACGGTAGATACCACCGCGGCGTCGACGACGACAGGGCCTGCCGTGCGCCTGTATCGCGAACCGGTTGACGGCGCCGTCGCACGGTGCGCCGATCGTCGAGTCCGAACACACCTTGCACGACATCCTTCAGTTCGTCGGGGATAAACAGATAGCCGACGCGCCCCCGATAGTTCCCGCCAGCGTGCGCGTAGTTGAAAAGCTTGACGTTAAACGCGGACTCCATCGCGCTGACCGGCCCTGACAATCGAACCGCGCGCGCGCTAACGCTCGAGCTAACGGTCTTGATACCGAAGCCCGACATGACTTTCGTTACCTTGTCGATGTCATCTTGTGACGCGCCATACCGGGCTGCGAGTTCGTCCCTGGTCAGCGGGTTCGTTGGGCGCGCTTCCAGCTCCGGCAACGCCTGCTTGCGTCGCAGCTTCAATGTCACTTCGATGATGCCGTGTTGATTGGCCTGTCCCAGTACTGTTGCGCCGGACATGGCGCGCCTCAGGCTGCCGGGTAGCTTACGATGCGATACGTTCATGATGGCCCCACTTGACGATGCTGCTGACTCATTCGGAAAAGCTCAATACGGCGTGCGGCTCGAACGTTTGCGATACTTCGCTGCCCCTGTTATCGACTTCTGCTCTGGCTTGACGGCTGCCCTGATGGCCTCGACATGTGCCTGCGCATTACCATAAAACGACGTCAGGTCCGCCTTCATTGCCGTTCTCGATTCATTGTCCAGATAGATCATATGACCCGACGGATAATTCTTTACGGTCAGGTTGTTCTGGATCAACGTGCTATCCAGCGGCATGCCCTGGAAATTGATCAGTGTCTGGAAGAACGGCGTCACCGCATCGTAATACCCGTTTGCCGAAAACACCCTGAGGTAAGGATTGACGGCCATCGCGGCGGCGAGATCGCCAGCGGTATAGAGACTCCCGCCACCGCCCCTCTCCGCGCCCGTCGGATCGACATGACTGAAGTCCCAGTTTTTGAAAGCCAGGTCGTTCAGGTCCATGAACGGTGAAATGGATGTGTATTGCAACTCGTCGTTGAGGTACACGTTCCACATTGCCGTGTAGACACCGCTCACGGCCGCCATCGTCGGATCGTTGCCGCCGGAGTTGGGTGCAATAAATTCGGCGATGCCTGTGTCTTCGCCTGTCACCCGGCCGTCATAGGCACCCACGGCGAGACCGTCTTCCATCAGCAAACTCGTCAGGAACACGTTTCCCATTGCCGGATTGAGCTGCCAGTACTTAAGGACCATTGGCGGAATACCCAGGATGTCGCTCAAGTGTTGCAGGACGTCGGGTGCAACATTGGGGAAGGAGTTGAACGCGTTCACATAAGGACCCGCCGCGAACGCCTCCACTTGCTCCATGAAACTGACCAAATCCGCCGGAACGGGCGATACGGTGACTTTCTTGTGGAACCAGGCATCGGCTGCAAAAGTCGGCAGGGTTCCAATCGGATTGCCAGCCTGCGAATAATCGAGAATCGACGATTGCAGCACGATTCCGTTCAGATCGACGCCGTCTTCATGCAGCAGCCAGGTGAGCACACACGTCCGCGGCGTTCCGTACGATTCCCCAAACAGGTACTTCGGAGAATTCCACCGGTTGAACACCGTCAGATAACGCTTGATAAACTGCTTGATACACCCAGCGTCTTCGTCGACGCCCCAAAAGTCCTTGTTAATGTGAGGCTCGATCGCAGTCGAATAACCCGTGCCGACCGGATCGATGAACACAAGGTCAGTGAGATCGAGCAGGCTGTCCGGATTGTCTTCAAGCGTGTAAGGCGCCGGCGGCGTGAAATCCGGCATACTCGTTTTGATCCGCCTCGGTCCAAAGGAGCCTAACAGCAGAAAGACCGACGACGAGCCCGGTCCACCATTATAGAAAAAGGTCACCGGTCGCGTAGATGGCGTCGCGTTGTCGGCCGTAAATGACACGTAGAACAGTTTGGCGCCGTGCCGCGAACTGTAAGTGTCGGTCGTGACAAGATGACCCGCCCGCGCCGTATACCCAATCGACTTCCCATTGAGAGTCAGCGTGTGGTGTGTGATTGCGGCATGTTCGTCGACATCGCTGACTGAATCATCCGGACCGTAGCCGTACGGCGTCGTATCGGCGAGTGGTTGATCGTGAGGGACTTCATTACTTGCGGTGCTAGTCATCGCGGACCTCCGTATTCACTACCGGGCGCACACACCGGTTACCCGGAATTGGAAAGCAACGCCCAACACGTAGCATCCGGCGTCGACAGAGATGTCGACGCCGTCTTGTTCGTCAAACACGACGTGATGTGCGCGATGCAAGGAGATTTCGGCCCTAATCGCGATGGCCCTTGTCTCGCCAATGCGAACGTCGCTGTAACGTACGCTTCGGGGCCGGGCTTTAGTTCACTGAGTTGTTTTAATGGTTGAATGTCGCGAAGTATAGGAAAGCGTTCGTTGTTTCCAAGTAGCTTTTCAATTTTTTTGTTGTCCATCGAACAGACAGTTGAAGACCTGCGAAAGGATGTCAATCGATCAATATAACCCCATGCTTACTGCAGAGTTGTGCGCCGTTTCCTGGTATTGGCTTACAACGAGGAAATGACAATGGAGTCGAGAATGTTTACGAAAGAAACTTGAATGAATTACGAAATCCACTTCGACAGCCGGCGCGCACCATGCACGAGAAGTCCGCTCAGCCTTGGAGCTTTTCCATTGCCAGAAGAGCCGCGACCACGGTCCTTCCTTTCGAGCGAGGACCCGCAGCAGCGTGTGGCGATTGCGCGCCGTCCATAAATCCCGCACGCCATACCTGCTCGACAAGCCGACCTCTGCTCCGAACACGGAAATAGCTGACGAGCTGCTCGATGTCATGGCATCACCCGGGAAGGATGGAATGGCCATCCAGAAACAGCGGGTCCTCCGTACAGGGCTATCGCTTCCGGTTGAAGTATGGGACGCACGTGGCGTCTGATATCGACGACATGTCAGCGTCATCGAAAGCCAGTCGAACACTTCTCAGAGAAGACACCGCACTATGGTGGCCACCTTAGGTTCCTTGATAATATTCCGCCCCATTCATAGAATGGTTTGATCTTTTCGGTTTTCTTAATTCCGTAACGCTGCCCCTGATATTGAACTGTTTTAAACCGCGATTCTGTGCTCGCCTTCATTTCACGGTGTAGGTAATCAAGCACAATTCTGGTTCATGTACGCACACCCATAAGGTTGCAACCGACCGTACGTGGAGGGCAGCATGACTTGCGAAATTCCCCTTACCCGCCGTGCCTTCTTGAAAACCATGGGAAGCGGCTTCGTCACAGTCACGGTCACCACCATCCCGTCGTTGTTGAGCGGCTGCGCCACTGGATCTCAGGATGGACAGCTAAATCCCAAACTCGCGGCCAGCCCCAGCCTGACAGCAATTCGGCCCAATGAGACGCCGGACTGGGCACCCGAACCTGGGAAAGCCCGCTGGCGAATTGAAGGCTTGAGCAAGGTAACAGGGGCGAAGATTTACGCACGCGATTTCAAGGCCAGTGACTTTGAGGGGTGGCCGAAACAGGAAAACTGGCTATATGCGCTTAGGTGCAATCGGGTCAACCAAATCGTACAGGATATCGATCTGAGCGTCTTGCCGAACAGGCTCCAGCCCGTTGTCGTCATCACTAGTGACACACTGACCGAACATAAGATTCCAACATCCGGCGACTCGAATCCCGACAATAGAGCAAGCATTGAACTCCTTGCACGAAAGAATAATGCCGCAGGCTGCTATGGCCAGCCGGTCGCGCTGCTTGTTTTCGAGAACTTCGACATTTATCGCCAGGCAAAGAAGATACTCGACTTCAATGACCGCGTCATTCAATACGGGGCAACGGTATCGGTAGCAAGCACGTACCCGCTCTCCCCGTTCGACGATACCACTACGTTCCGTGATGCGAAGATCTACGTACGCAATGACGACCATCAATTCCGGAACACTCAGATGGTTCCGAACGAGTTCGGCAATCCGACATCAGATTTCGAACAAAAATGCCGCAGCGAACGCGACATCATCTGCAAGCTAGCGGCAAACAAAGTCAAAAGCGGCGATTGGCGCGAGTTTGGAACAGCAGACGGACGAATTTTTCAGACACCCGCCATGGATCCGATGTTCATGGAACCCGAGTCGGGTCTCGCGTGGTACAACCCTGAGACCAAGACACTTGATATGGTCTTGGGAACCCAGTCACCACACGACGATGGAACTACGGCGTTCAATCTCTTCAAAGACAGCGACGTCAAAGTGGATCGGGTTTGTGTCATGGCCTGCTATCCAGGCGGCGGATTCGGCGGTCGCGACAAGTCGTATTTCCCGGCCTACCTTGCGTTGGCCGCGGGTCTCACGAAGGGGCCTTTGCGTTGGCAAATGTCCCGGTATGAACAGTTCCAGGTCGGATTGAAACGCTCGGAGACACGGTTCGAGGAGACGATCTGGTTTGACCGCCACGGGAAAATCCAGGCACTGGACAGCAAGTTTCTGCTGAATGCCGGCGGGAGGAAGAACCTGACAGGCGCGGTCGGCGACCTTGCAGCGATGAGCGCGATGAGTTGCTATGAAATCCCGCGCGCGTCTGCAGAAGGTACCACCCTGTTCTCGCCGGAAGTCTATGGCGGCTCTCAACGCGGCTTCGGTGGACCACAAGCCTACATGGCTATAGAGACCCTGATGGACGAAGCCGCGTACGCGCTGGGAAAGTCCCCTTTCGAGATCCGACGTATGAACCTGCTGGGTTCACCAAACAGCCGGACCATAACAGGCGGGAAAATCCTTTTCGATTTGCAGTTGAACCAGCACCTGAACCTGCTGGAATCTCATCCCCTGTGGACCGAAAGGGCGAGGATCCGTTCTGCACGCGCAAAACGGCAGCTCAAATATGGTGTCGGGCTTGCGATGTCCAATCAGGCATATGGAACAGGCAAGGATGGCGTGTTCGCTATGGTGGAAATCCAGCAGAACACCGGGTTGCGGGTGCTGACGAACTACACCGATATGGGGAATGGTGCCGCCACTACGCTCGCTCTGGCACCCTCAACCCAGCTCGGCCAGAATGCTCAGCACATCAAGATGAGTGAAGTGGATGCGTTTGTTTCTATCGATGGCCTCGATGCACGCAAGTTCGGTCTATGGTCGCAATACCCAAAAACGAAGGGGCTTTCAGGCCCATTCGGTTCGTCGAGTGCTTGCCTCGGCGCGTTCCACCACTATCAGGCTGTCGACCGTGCAGCAATGACACTGATGCTCCATAGTGTGCTGCCGGCAGCCCGTCTGCTATGGCGTAACCAGAACATTCAACACCAGGACGTCAGGTGGGTAAGCGGAAAGTTGACCACCGCGGGACATTCTGCACTCAGCTGGCCCATGCTGCTCGACCAGATTAACCGGTTGCAATGGGATACGGTGGCCGCGGTCCATGTCACCTATGCCGGGGATTTCTGGAGAAGCAAATATCAATTCAGGTCGGGCGATCACGACATGGATTGCGACTTCATCGCTGTCGGCTCGGATGTGCACAAGCTGAAAACCGTGGCGCACGGTGCTCTCGTTCAGCCAAACGAACTCGTCGTCGGATACGGGCGGACAAACTACGCACCGGCTGCGGCTCTCGTCTCGGTATCGGTCGATGCCAAGACGGGGCGGGTGAAGGTCGAGCGTGCCGTAACCACATTGAGTGCCGGCCGTCTTATTTGCCCGGAGATAGTGGCAGGCCAATCGCACGGCGCAGTCGCGATTTCCATCAGCAACGTGTTGAGCGAGCGCTGCCCGCTTGGGCCGGATGGTCCCGGCAACGGCAGATGGAATCTCGATAGATATCAGATTACTCGCATGGTCGACGTGCCTGAACAGGAACTGATCAACCTGCCACCGCCTGACGGGGCCCATCGAAATGAGGCACGCGGAATCGGCGAAGCAGTCATGTGCCCTATCGCACCAGCGTTGCTCAACGCGCTCGCGGCCGCTACCGGGCATCGTTTCAGGCAGACACCCGTCACGCCAGACCTCATCCGGGAGACGCTCAAATGACCGATGCCGACATTAGGATCCATGTCAACGGCCAGGCGGTAACGGTTTCCGCGAAGGACACCGACATGAGCCTCGCCGAATATCTTCACGAGCGGCTCGACCTGACCGGCACAAAGGTCTGTTGCGGTATCGGCGTGTGTCGCGCATGCACAGTCGGCATTCGGTACCGACCGGACGCGCTGATGGAGAAAACCCTCGCTTGCACGACGACAGTCAGTGCAATTGCCAACCAGCATGTCTTCACGGTCGAGGGTCTTGCCCAGGGCAACGGGCTTTCTGCGCTTCAGCAAAGATTTCTTGAGTCATTCGCCTTTCAGTGCGGGTACTGCACGCCAGGTTTTCTGATGGCGGCCACGGCCATGCTCGACCATCTTAAGGAATATCGCGTGTCCGCCGATCAGCTAGACGCGACGATCGAGACCTGGGTGGGCGGAAACCTTTGCCGCTGCACCGGGTACGTCAAATATAAGCAAGCAATCAAGGCGGTAGCAGAAACGCAGATCAAGGGCGGAGCGCGACCATGAGAATCGCGCCAGTTCTGATTGCGCTATGCTTCCTGTGCGTTGGCGTGACCGGCCCCGTCATGGCAGACAGGCGGGAGCAGACACTGCTCGAATACGGTTCGCAATGTGCCAGAGAAATCGGTGAAATTCCGCCATTTGATTGCAATAGCGGTACCGAAATACCTATCACTGTCGACGGGAAACCACCTAGGCCGGAAGAGTCGCCAAAATACTGTGATAGGCCGTCGCTCCTCGTTCCTGAAAAGGAAACCTCGGAGCAGTGCATGCCGCACTCCAGGATTCTCAATCTGTCGCGCGGAGCCACGCAGATTTCCGCCTATTGCCGCCAAAACTCGCCACGCAAACAACCCACCTCGTTCTTTGATGAAGTTGTGGTCGTTCTGCATCACGCAGGAAATGGAAAGACATGTTGGTTTCAGTCCAAACCAGAGACCAAAACGGATGGCATCGATACCTCACGTGTGCCACCGCCCAACGAAAAGAAACCCCCTCCAGGACATATCGCCGCCGTTGAATTCTGGAAGACGCCTGCTGAGGTTGCCGCCCCGAAGCGAAACTGCATTTCGTGCCACGATGCTGGCCCGTTCATCCTGAGCCCCTTTATTGCTCAAGTTTGGGACAAGGTACCGACCGACCCCTTGGGAAAATACTCCAATATCGGTACCGCGTTCGAATCGCAGCATGTGCAGGTAATGAGCACGCCAGGCAACACCTGTGTTGGCTGTCATCGAATTGGCACGGACCAAAGTTGCAAATTCTATCTCGGCTTTTCGACGGGAACAGCCGCACCGGGCAACAACAAGGTTGCCAACAGCTATCCGTTGAGTCACTGGATGCCGACCAACAACAACATGAGCCACGCACAATGGGATGCCGCAAACGTCAAGTCTGTTCACGCCCTGTTGAATTGCTGCAAGGATCCTAATCTTACTGTGTCATAAAATAAAGGCGTCTTCCCAGACTTCGGCAGCATGGACACGCGTCGAGCCCGGCGACCAGCCGGACCGTAAGTTCGTAGCGGATGGTGGCAATCGAGTCAGCCGTGTGGCGCTGTGCGCGCCGGACTTCCCCGCGCAATGTAATCGTCGGGAACTGCAGGTGTCTGGCGTGCTGCGAAGTTTTTTTTGGCGCTGACCGGGGTACCGGTAGCGAGACGCTCTGAGAGCAGGAACCCGTAGGCCGCGATCGCCAGTGCGGCGTGGTGGTGAAACCCACGCCATCCCCGGCCTTCGTAGTGTCCCAGCCCCAGCTCCTGCTT
>NZ_FNDI01000073.1:0-6224 GCF_900100565.1 Paraburkholderia steynii
AGTCGGTCCCAGACGCCGGCCGCCTGCCAGTCCCGCAGACGGCGCCAGCAACTCATGCCGCTGCCGCAGCCCATCTCGCGCGGCAGCAGGTCCCAGCGCAGGCCCGTCTGCAGGATGAACAGGATGCCGGTGAGCACCGCGCGGTCATCCAGTGGTTTGCGTCCCGGATAGCGTGAACGGCGAGGTTTGGGTGGGGGCAGCAACGGTTCGATGAGTGCCCAAAGTTCGTCGTCGAGTATGGGTTTAGCCATGTCCTTTTCGTCGTCGAAACAATGAAAAGGTTAACAGGATTCATCGAGAGTAAACAGCCCCTTTGTTCATTCTGTTAAAGGTTCTTACTGCCCCATCGTGCCCGACGCTTCGCGCTACCTGTTGCACCGATGTCCATTTTCATCTTGTTGTGTTTCGTCTTGCCCTTCTTCATTGTGTCTTTCGACATCGGCTCCTTGGCCATTATGCCGCTCGTCATCTCGCCGCTCGACATCGCACCGCTGGCCTGTGCAAATGCAGCCGTGGTGGCAAAGGTGGATGCCGTAGCAAGCGCTGCAACGATTACTTTCTTCATGATTTGACTCCTTTGCTGGGAGTGGTCCAGATGTCGCAGCTCCTGCGGCATGATTCAAATAACGGTCATTCACGAAGGACGATTGACCTCATCGATAGTGGATATCGGTTCTTTTAGCCGTGGTGCGCGCACGAGTAGCCCGACGGTTTCGTCTTTATTTTCCCGGCCCGGGAAGAAGTGGGAAGAAGGGAGAACGCGTGATGCTTCGAAAGGCCCGTTTTCCACCCAGTCCAGGGCCTATCCGGCCGCGCGATCAACACGACAAACATGTGGCCGCAAGCGACGATGCGGGAATGTGTTCCAGCATATCGGGAGTGCAGACGCCATGCGGGATAGCAACGATTGGCACGCGCGACGGCCATATGCTTTGAGCAATGCCCGCGAAGGTCGGCGCTGCGACACGACCACATCGCAACACCATTCGTCGGGCCACTGAACATACGATCGGGCACGCTGGCAGGCTCCACGACGGCGTCGAACTTCTGAGCAAGCCCCGCGCGCACAAGACTCTGGCTCATAAGATCCGCCGAATGCTTCCGTTCGTGCGAGATCCAGCAGCGTATATACCTGCGACCAGCGGTTTTCTTCGTCAAGCGCTGCGCCGGCGCAGCCCTTTCGAGTTCCCAACTCCTGTGTCTGGTTTACCGACGCACGCTGGAGTTCACAATGTAATCGGCCAGGTCCATCAGGTTTGACGCGAAGAAAGCGGGGCTCCATCTGGCGACGGTCTCGCGAGCCTGCTTCGAAAGTCTCTCGCGCATCGCGTCGTGCAGCACCAACGCTCTCATTCGCTCCGCTAGAGCGTCAGTATCACCCGGCTTGACGATGAAGCCGTTGATGTTATCAAGAACGAGCTCTCCCGCGGCTCCGCACGTCGCCGTAACTATCGCGGTCCTCGCAGCCGCAAATGCTTCGTTGACGCACAGGCCCCACTGATCGAACTCGCTGGCCAGGACTACAAATTCAGACAAGGCATAGATGCCCGCCATCTCTGAATTTGGAACAGGTCGCATGAAGCATACCTTCTCGCCGACCTGCAAGCGGGAAGCGAGAAGCCGAAGCGCCCGCTCGCCTGGGCCCTGTCCGACCAATAATAGAGAAATGCCTTGCCCAGCAAGTTGTGAACGGGCGAAAGCATCGACCACGACATCGACGTTCTTCCGCGCAATGAAGCGGCTCACACACAACACATAGCGCTGCGGCAGCCCGAATAAACTGCGAATTTCGGGATCAGAGGCACGCGCCTCTTCCGCGATCCGCGAAAATTGTGCTACGTCAATGACATCGAAACCTACGCGCGATCGTTCAAGCGGGATGCCCAGCGTTTGCGCATAGGCGCGATGCCGCTGTCCTGCAACAAGTGCGCCGTCAAACCTGCGAACAAGTATTCTTTTTAGCGACTCCTTGAAAGGGCTCCGTCTGCCGTCGTCCGCCTTGGAGTCCGACATGTAGATGAGCGAAAATCGTCGCGACGTGTGTCTGAGAATACATAGCCATAAGGAATACGATGTGTTATATCCAAGCGTCACGACGACGTCAGGCTCGAAGTTCCGGACCACGCGAGCAAGCTTGCATGCAATCCTTAACGCTCGTCCTCCTGCATCGGTCAGGTCATTCTCGAGCGTCACAAGCCGCGCCGGAGACCTTGCGAAGAATCCGGCCCGCCGGGTTTGAGGAAACGTGTACACACCCGAGCGACCATAAACCTCAGTCAGGAAGAGCTCGTCTCCCCGACTGGCTGCAAGTCGCAGTAGTGCTTCATAGCGAGGCACGTGGTAGTCGCCCAGATGACCTATTACAAACAGCAGTCGCATACCGTCCTTCACCATAAACACGGGTGCGTCCCTACGATCACTACGGGCGCAAGCCGTAGGCACTAGCCGTCGTCTCGACTGGAGAGTCCTTCGCCAGTAAACCAAAGTACGTAATCACTCAGTTGGAGCTTGAGCCGGAGCGACGTGCCTACGACGAATTCAATGTCGCTGATTGGAATGACCAACCGCCGCCGCGGGTCACATTCAGTGTTCGCCAGCTTTTAAAAGATATTCGAGGAATCGTAGATCGTAGGCGTAAGAACTGCGCTGTCCGGGCCGTGATGTTCGCCCAACGCGATGGCAAACTCGCCAATGTGATTGCCGCAATAGCCTTCCCGGATGTCCGCCAAGTACCGGGAACGTCCTCACCAGCAATCGAAATCGTGAGCAGATGACCGACATCGGCCATGCGTCGCTGCAGCCTGGAAATGAGCAAGACATGAAGAGACCATAGCGTCTTCGCGTCTTCCAATGTATCGGGCGATAGAATTGGCGACACGGCGAGTTTCAAGCTGATGTGCGCCATCTTATTCAGGTCGGGCAGTAATTTATCGACGAGTTCGGAAAAGGCGTTCTGCAACACAGCGAATACTGCGCCCCTCACGTGTAGCGCAATCATTCGATGCATTTGATGGGCTAGTAGCTCGGCCACGGATACGAAATACTCGATAACAGATAAATTGACGTCGCCGCTCACAGTCCCATCGAGGACAATTCGTTGCGCGCGTTTCCCCTTCTACCGCCACGCAGCGCAAAACAAGGCCGCCTCATGCATTCTTGTTCACGCTGACAACGGCAAAAAGTAGGGAAACCCGACCAGATGGGATGGGTGAAGAACTCCAATTACCGTGTCGTGCGGATAATTCCGCAGCGCTTCACCCACTTCGAATCGGGTGACTTTCGCGCTTTGGTCCCTGCGCCCCGCTGGTGTGCCTTCATGCCATCAATCGCAAAGTGTTGCCCGATCAGCACCAGCGTCGCTACGCATTATTCCGCGCACGCTGTTGACAGAATCGGTGCTCACGCGGGTCGTTATCGGCGTGTATCAGTCCGTCATGCAGCCCTATCGCCAGGCCGCCTGCCACAGTGGTTCGGCAACGACATCTAGTCGAACCGATCACCGCATGCAGAGTATGGGTGGGCATCGCGACGAAGTCCTTAGGCCATCTGATACGGACACGCAGGCGGGCATAGACCCGGGCTGGCGCGACGATACGACACTCCAAGGTCTGAAGGAATATGGACGGCAGCTTCAAGCGGAACGTTCCCTTGGGGCACAGATGACGGAGCCGGAGCCTCCGGTATGCTTGAAAGTCTAAAGGGCGACATTGTCTTCGACGAGGATACGGTACCCAGGTTCTCGACGTGATCCAGAAGTTGATACGCGACCAAATGCCGACAATCGTACTCAACAGCGTGCTCGGCAACGCGTTGAACTAGCTGCGCTGGCAATCTTCGAAAGTCGTCACGCGTATCGGAAACGATAACTTTCCCCTATCCCCCAATACCCGAGAAACGTGACCCTGCCATCCCGCTCGGCATTCCGGGGTGGAGTTCTCAAACACCTGCGGCGGCCGTAACGCAAACGCAAACCTGAACACGCTCGCCGGATCCGCAGACGCCAATCGCGTCGGTCCCTACCGACACCTTTACGGGCTGTTCCAGCAACTTCCCCTCGCGAATGGGTGGACCACTATGATGTGCAGCTACCTTGGAAGATGCCCGTCACGCCCCTCTGATCACCGGCGCTATCACAACTTCCGCGCCGTTGTATCCGACTCTGATAGGCATCGGCGACCGTCAGCGGAACATCAGTGCGCATGCCACGTAGAAACCTCGCAATATCGACCTCATATGACTCGAGCAGTCTGTACAGCGTGACGCGAGAAATGTCCAGCTCGCGCGCCGCGTCGGCAACCTTCCCGCGATGCCTCAGCAGTGCCCTTTCGATGGCCCGTCGTTCGGCGTCGCGCCGCACCTGATCGAGCGACGACGTACGCGCGTCGATGCAATGCGAAAGTCCCAGATCGCTTGCCGTGATCGTGGAACTGTCAAACATCACCACCGCACGCCACACACGGTTGCGCAGTTCCCGGACATTCCCAGGCCAGTCGTGCGCACGCAGCGCGCGCACGGCGTCGTCAGAAAAGCCGCGAATGCGGCGGCCCGAATCTTCGCGCAGCTTATCGAGCAGATGCCGCGCCAGTAGCTCAATATCGGCGCCGCGCGCACGCAGCGGTGGCTCGTCGATTTGCAGCACGTTCAGGCGATGGTAGAGATCCTCGCGGAATCGCCTTTCCGACGTTGCCTGCTTCAGGTCCACGTGAGTCGCGCAAACGATCCTGACGTCGACAGGAATCGACTGCGCACAACCCAGCCGCTCGATCCTCTGCTCCTGCAGGAACCGCAGCAGACCCGCCTGGCTTTTCATCGGCAGATCGGCAATCTCGTCGAGAAAAACCGTGCCGCCGTTTGCCGCTTCGATGCGCCCCGCCTTGCGCTCGCTCGCGCCCGTGAAGGCGCCGCGCTCGTAGCCGAAGAGTTCGGACATGACGAGGTGCTCCGGCATCGCGCCGCAATTGATCGCGACAAACGGAGCGTACCGTCGCGCGGAATGACGATGGATCGATAGCGCGGTCAATTCCTTTCCGGTTCCCGACTCGCCCTGGATCAGCACGGGGGCGTTGCAAATCGCAACCTTACGGATCATGCGAAAGAGATGAAGCATCGTCTCGCAGGAACCGATCATTTCGCCATCGACGATGGTCCGGGGGTCGTGGATAACCGGCTCGGTCAGCAAGGCCATGCCGCGCGCGTGACCGACCGCGTGTCCGAGTTCGTCGGGCGTGGTCGGCAACGTGATGTAGCCCATGCAGCGGCCCCGCACGATCGAGCGGATCGAGACATCTTCGAGCTGACCGGGCCACAGCGCGGCAACCCAACCTACATCGCGTGCGGCGAGGATGTCGGAGAGCGCCTCCATGTCGCGCGGGAATTTCATTGACGCAATATCGATCAGCCCGCCCGCGCCGCCCGCGAGCCGCCCGCGATTCCGGGTCCGCGCGCCGATGTCAATCCTGTCGATTTTCCAGCCGTTTCTCGGCAGCAGAGCATCGGGCAGCGCGCGGTTACCACGGCAAACGTGGTAGAGCTTCCTCGTCACAGAGTCCATACGAAGCCTCTGAGGTCGGTTCTAATTAGAAAGGAAAACTGGTCGGCTCGACAAGAAAGAGAAAATTACCTGTAAAGAAAGTGTCGGCGACCGAAGCTGAAGGAACGCTTAAGATTTCCTTTCCATCTGATGGAGGAAGCCGTACTTGCGCGTAAATCCGTGGAGAAATGTGCGGCGCACCGCATAATGATGGGCGTACGTGTGCGTAACGAGAATCAAGGACGAAATGGAAATTTCAAATCCTTAACCATTGAATGCGGCGTTGTCAGGCTGTTGGGTCACTCACGTGAGATGTCGTGATGACAAGATCGAAATCGCCCTATCACGGCCACCGCTAGACGGTGTTAGGAACCTCCGGTCAAACCTGGTACCCTGGAGGCATGACAAGAGAGAAACGTAAAGCCTACCCGACAGACGTTTCAGACGAAGAATGGAGCTTCGTGGCAGCGTATCTGACGTTGATGGATGAGAGTGCACCGCAGCGTAAATATGAGTTGCGCGAGATGTTCAATGCGTTGCGCTGGATGGCTCGCGCGGGGGCTGCGTGGCGAATGCTGCCGACCAATTTTCCGCCGTGGGAACTCGTGTACCAGCAGACGCAACGATGGCTGGCGGCTGGCTGTTTCGAGTGCATGGTGAGTGATCTCCGTTCGATCGTCCGTGTGGCGCAGGG
>NZ_FNDI01000065.1:0-18202 GCF_900100565.1 Paraburkholderia steynii
TTTGCCGTCAGCACCGTCGTGATCGCTGCCGTCAGCGTGGTCTTGCCGTGGTCAACGTGACCGATCGTGCCGACGTTCACGTGCGGCTTGGTCCGTTCGAATTTACCTTTAGCCATGTTTCTCTTCTTTCAAAAAAGTTGTTCGATGAATGACTATGCGAGGTCTTACTTCGACTTCGCGTTGATGATCGCTTCCGACACGTTACGCGGAGCTTCTGCGTAGTGCTTGAATTCCATCGTGTACGTTGCGCGACCTTGCGTGAGCGAGCGCAGCGACGTCGAGTAGCCAAACATCTCCGACAGCGGCACTTCGGCGCGGACGATCTTGCCGCCGCCAACCATGTCGTCCATGCCCTGGACGATACCGCGACGGCCCGACAGGTCGCCCATCACGTTGCCCATGTAGTCTTCCGGCGTTTCGACTTCGACAGCCATCATCGGTTCGAGGATGACCGGCTGAGCCTTGCGCATTGCTTCCTTGAACGCCATCGAGCCGGCCATGCGGAACGCATTTTCGTTCGAGTCAACGTCGTGGTACGAGCCAAACGTCAGGTGAACCTTGACGTCGACGACCGGGAAGCCTGCCAGCACGCCTGCCTTCAGCGTTTCCTGGATGCCCTTGTCGACCGCGGGGATGTATTCACGCGGAATCACACCACCCTTGATCTCGTCGAGGAACTCGTAGCCCTTGCCTTGCTCATTCGGTTCAAGCGTGATGACCGCGTGGCCGTATTGGCCGCGACCACCCGACTGCTTGACGAACTTGCCGTCAACGTCTTCCGCCTTGCCGCGAATCGTTTCGCGGTAAGCAACCTGCGGCTTGCCGACGGTCGCTTCAACGCCGAATTCGCGCTTCATACGGTCAACCAGAATTTCCAGGTGGAGCTCGCCCATGCCCGAAATAATGGTTTGGCCCGATTCTTCGTCCGTTTGAACGCGGAACGACGGATCTTCCTGAGCCAGACGGTTCAGCGCCAGACCCATCTTTTCCTGGTCAGGCTTCGTCTTCGGCTCAACAGCCTGCGAAATCACCGGCTCCGGGAAAATCATGCGTTCGAGCACGATCGGGCTTTGCGGATCGCACAGCGTGTCGCCGGTCGTTGCGTCTTTCAGGCCGACTGCAGCAGCGATGTCGCCTGCGCGCACTTCCTTGATTTCTTCGCGCTGGTTCGCGTGCATCTGCAGAATACGACCCAGACGTTCCTTCTTGTCTTTGGTCGCGTTCAGCACGGTGTCACCCGAATTCACGACGCCCGAGTACACACGGAAGAAGATCAGTTGGCCGACGAACGGGTCGGTCATGATCTTGAATGCCAGTGCCGAGAACTTTTCGTCGTCGGCAGCGCGGCGCTCACCCTTTTCGCCGTTTTCCAGTTCGCCCGTAACCGGCGGAATGTCGATCGGCGACGGCAGGAAGTCCAGAACGGCGTCCAGCATACGTTGCACGCCCTTGTTCTTGAACGCGGTGCCGCACAGCATCGGCTGGATTTCGCAAGCGATCGTACGGTCGCGCAGACCCTTGATGATTTCCGCTTCCGACAGCTCGCCGTCTTCGAGGTACTTGTTCATCAAGTCTTCGCTCGACTCAGCCGCGGCTTCGATCATCTTTTCGCGCCATTCGTTGCACGAATCGACCAGTTCAGCCGGGATCTCTTCGTACGAAAACTTCGTACCTTGGGACGCTTCGTCCCAAATGATCGCCTTCATCTTCATCAGGTCGACGACGCCCGTGAAGTTCTCTTCCGCGCCGATCGGCACGACGACGGGAACCGGGTTCGCCTTCAGACGCAGCTTGAGCTGGTCGTAGACCTTGAAGAAGTTCGCGCCGGTGCGGTCCATCTTGTTGATGAACGCGAGACGGGGAACCTTGTACTTGTTCGCCTGGCGCCAAACCGTTTCCGACTGCGGCTGCACGCCGCCCACTGCGCAGTAGACCATGCACGCACCGTCGAGCACGCGCATCGAGCGCTCGACTTCAATCGTGAAGTCAACGTGGCCCGGGGTGTCGATGATGTTGATACGGTGCTCGGCGCGGTCGCCTGCCATGCCTTTCCAGAACGCCGTGGTAGCAGCGGACGTGATGGTAATACCACGTTCCTGCTCCTGTTCCATCCAGTCCATGGTGGCGGCGCCGTCATGCACTTCACCGATCTTGTGGTTCACGCCGGTATAGAACAGGATGCGCTCGGTCGTCGTCGTTTTGCCGGCGTCGATGTGAGCGCTAATACCGATGTTGCGGTAGCGCTCGATAGGTGTCTTGCGAGCCACTTTAATCCTCTATTGGGATGACACGATGGAAACCAGTCCATCGCGCTCTAACACAAACGGGCGAGGCGCTTTGTAAGCGCACCCGCCCGGAATTTCTTTCCGCTTTACAGCCAGTCCGGGGACGGGATGCTTAGAAACGGAAATGCGAGAACGCCTTGTTGGCTTCTGCCATCCGGTGAACTTCGTCGCGCTTCTTCATCGCGCCGCCACGGCCTTCAGCCGCTTCGGAGAGTTCACCAGCCAGACGCAGAGCCATCGACTTCTCGCTGCGCTTCTTCGCGGCTTCACGCAGCCAACGCATCGCCAATGCCATACGACGCGACGGACGCACTTCGACCGGAACCTGATAGTTCGCACCACCAACGCGACGGCTCTTCACTTCGACCACCGGCTTCACGTTGTTGAGCGCTACCGTGAACACTTCCAGCGGGTCCTTGCCACCCTTGGTCTGGATCTGTTCGAAAGCGCCGTACACGATGCGCTCGGCAACCGACTTCTTGCCGGAGAGCATCAGCACGTTCATGAATTTTGCAACATCAACGTTACCGAACTTCGGATCCGGCAACACTTCCCGCTTGGGGACTTCGCGACGACGCGGCATGTTTCTTCCTTTAACTTTTCAGTTGGAGCGGCGCTTTCCTGCACCCACCCCGCGGCCACCAACTAACCCGATTCATCCATAACGACTTACCAGCCTGGTCGGGTGACCACTTACTCGACAGCACCGGCTATCCGGCACCACCGCTAAACCGCTCTTGCGAGCGACCTGTTACTGCTGACCGACTACTTACTTGCCAGCCTTGGCACGCTTCGCACCGTACTTCGAGCGAGCTTGCTTACGATCCTTGACGCCCTGGGTATCCAGCGAGCCACGAACCATGTGGTAACGCACACCCGGCAAGTCCTTCACACGGCCGCCGCGAATCAGCACGACCGAGTGTTCCTGCAGGTTGTGGCCTTCACCACCGATGTACGAAATGACTTCGAAGCCGTTCGTCAGACGAACCTTGGCGACCTTACGGAGCGCCGAGTTAGGCTTCTTAGGCGTCGTGGTGTACACACGGGTGCATACGCCGCGACGCTGGGGGCAGTCCTGCAAGGCCGGGCTCTTGCTCTTCGTCGTTTCCGACGTGCGGCCTTTGCGAACCAGTTGATTGATGGTTGGCATTGTTTATTCCTGAAATTGAACAAAATCGACGCGTTCGTTTCTGGGCAAAGCAGAAAATGACGCGTTTCTGACTACTGCTGACTTCCAGCCTTGACGTGTCGGCGACGAGCTTGCGTCGCACGCAATCCCGCCAAGAACCGGAACCTAACATCATATTCCGAAAATCCTAAACGAGTCAACAGGTTGCGTCGATTCGAAAGGGGCGGCGGGCTGTTCGAACTCAATCCGCAGCGACGACTTCAAGCAGTTCGTCGCCGAAACGGTCGAGCTTGCGCGCGCCCATGCCGGGAATGTGGCGCAGATCGTCGAGCGATTCAGGGGAATTACGCGCGATTTCGGCCAGCGTGGCGTCGTGGAAAATGACATACGCTGGTACGCCATCGCTCTTCGCGGTTTCGGTACGCCAGGCGCGCAGGCGGTCCCAACGCGCTCGCTCGCGTGAATTCATGCCCGCTGTCGGATCGGCACGTTCGCTTGTGCGTCCCGAAGATTGACGCGTGCGCACCGGCTTCACATACCGACGCATCGTCACTTGTTGCTCGCCTTTTAGCACGGGCTTGCTGGCTTCCGTCAGCACGAGGGCGCCAAAACCGTCGTGATCGACGGTGAGAAATCCGAATGCGACCAACTGGCGAAATACCGCACGCCATTCATGCTCGGACAACGCCGCGCCGATTCCGAAGGTGCTCAGCTTCTCGTGGCCACGCTGCAGAATCTTCTCAGTGCGATTGCCGCGAAGAATGTCGATCAGATGTCCTGCGCCGAAATTGAAGCCGCTAGCGCGCTGCGCACGGAACGCGCATGACAGCGCCATCTGCGATTCACGCGTCGCATCCCACGACGCCGGCGGCTCGAGACATGTATCGCAGTTGCCGCAGGGCTTGCCCTCTTCGCCGAAGTAAGCGAGCAACCGCACGCGCCGGCATGTCGCGGTTTCGCATAAACCGAGCAACGCATCGAGCTTGCCGGTTTGCACTCGCTTATGCGCGTCGTCGGCTTCTGATTCGTCGATCATCTTGCGCTGCTGCACGACGTCGCCGAGACCGTAGGTCATCCACGCGTTCGCCGGCAATCCGTCACGGCCGGCACGCCCCGTTTCCTGGTAATAACCTTCGACGCTCTTCGGCAAATCAAGATGCGCGACAAAGCGCACGTCCGGCTTGTCGATGCCCATGCCGAACGCGATCGTCGCACACATCACGACG
The DNA here is from genome assembly GCF_900100565.1 of Paraburkholderia steynii. Classification (NCBI taxonomy): domain Bacteria; kingdom Pseudomonadati; phylum Pseudomonadota; class Betaproteobacteria; order Burkholderiales; family Burkholderiaceae; genus Paraburkholderia; species Paraburkholderia steynii. Next base: position 4,641 of record NZ_FNDI01000065.1, read on the forward strand.
CCTTCCTCTCGCTGAAACATCTCCTGATGCCGCTGACGCACTTCGAATTCCATGCCCGCGTGATATGGCAGCGCACGCACGCCCTGCCCTTTCAGCCACTCGGCCGTTTCCTCGACCTTGCGGCGCGACAGGCAATACACGACGCCCGCGTCAGTCGTGCCGTCCGTGCGTGTGTGTTCCGCGCGGATGAAGTCGAGCAGTTGCGAACGCGCGTTGTCCTTCTCGACGATCCGATAGCGGATGTTCGGTCGATCGAAGCTCGACACGAACACGCGCGCGTCGTCCAGCGCCAGGCGATGGATGATCTCGTCGCGCGTGATCGCGTCGGCGGTGGCGGTCAGCGCGATACGCGGTACCGAAGGGAACCGCTCGTGCAACACCGAAAGCTGGATGTACTCGGGCCTGAAATCGTGGCCCCATTGCGACACGCAATGCGCTTCGTCGATGGCGAACAAGCCGATGCGCGCGCGTTCGATCAGATCGAGAAAGCGTGGCGTCATCAGCCGTTCAGGGGCGACATACAGCAGATCGATTTCGCCCTCGCGCAACGCGCGCTCCGTCGCGGCGGCATCGGCGCCCGACAGCGTCGAGTTCAGATACGCCGCGCGCACACCGACTTCCCTTAGCGCCGCCACCTGATCCTGCATCAACGCGATCAGCGGTGACACGACGATCCCTGCGCCCAACCCGGCTTCGCGGCGCACCAGCGAAGGAATCTGATAGCACAGCGATTTGCCGCCGCCCGTCGGCATCAACACCAGGCAGTCGCCGCCTGAAGAAACGTGCTCGACGATTTCGCCCTGCTGCCCTCGAAACGCGGGATAACCGAAAACTTCGTTGAGGATCTGGAGCGAACGGGACATGAAGGAGAGAGAAAAGTGCGCGGAGCAGGTGACACGAATTTTACCAACGCAATCGCACTTCGCCCGAGGTTTGTCGTGTAACTGGCCATCCGGCAGAGTCCGAAGGGCATAGGAAGGAACGCAAATTCTAAAGACGAAAAAAAACCGCCCGGTCGAAACCGGGCGGTTCAGGCAACGTCGGCCAACTTCACAGGCAAGGCGGCTTGCGCCGCCTGCCGGCTTACTCGTTGGTGTGCGGCGTTTGCTCGGCGGCCGGGGTTTCCGGCGTACCGAACTCGAAGGCCTCTTCTGCAGCGATCTGGTCGAAACGCTCGCGATCCGCCATTTCCTTGGTCTTGCGCGCCTTGTGGAACGCGAGACCCGTACCGGCCGGAATCAGACGACCGACGATCACGTTTTCCTTCAGGCCACGCAGATCGTCGCGCTTGCCCATGATCGCCGCTTCCGTCAGCACGCGGGTCGTTTCCTGGAACGATGCCGCGGAGATGAACGAATCGGTCGACAGCGACGCCTTCGTGATACCCAGCAGGATGTTCTCGTACGTTGCCGGACGCTTGTCTTCCGCGATCATGCGATCGTTTTCGTCCAGCATGTCCGAACGCTCGACCTGCTCACCCGGGATGAAGCGCGTATCGCCGTTGTCGCTGATCTGCACGCGACGCAGCATCTGACGCACGATCACCTCGATGTGCTTGTCGTTGATCTTCACGCCCTGCAGACGGTACACGTCCTGCACTTCGTCCACGATGTAACGCGACAGCGCTTCGATACCCTGCAGACGCAGGATGTCGTGCGGATCCGCCGGCCCGTCGACGATCATTTCGCCCTTGTTGACGACTTGACCATCGTGTACCAGAACCTGCTTTTCCTTCGCGATCAGGAACTCGTGCTGATTGCCTTCGAGGTCCGTGATAACGAGACGCTGCTTGCCCTTCGTGTCCTTACCGAACGACGTCGTACCCGTGACTTCCGCCAGGATACCTGCGTCCTTCGGCGAACGTGCTTCGAACAGTTCCGCCACACGCGGCAGACCACCCGTAATGTCACGCGTCTTCTGCGCTTCAGTCGGGATACGTGCGAGCACTTCACCCACCTGAACCTGCTGACCGTCCTTCACGGTGATCAGTGCGCCGACCTGGAAGCCGATCTGAACCGAGTGCTCCGAGTTCGGGATCTTGACTTCTTCGCCGTTCGCGTCGAGCAGCTTGACCTGCGGACGCACGCTCTTCGAAGCCTGCGAGCCGCGGCGCTTCACGTCGATCACGACGAGTGTCGAAAGACCCGTCACGTCGTCGATCTGCTTCGCGACCGTCACGCCTTCCTCGACGTTTTCGAACTTCACCGTACCGCCCCACTCGGTGATGATCGGACGCGTCAGCGGATCCCACGTGGCCAGTTGCGTGCCCGCCTTGATCTGCGCGCCGTCGAGTTGCAGCAGCGTCGCGCCGTACGGCACCTTGTGACGCTCGCGCTCGCGGCCGTGATCGTCGGTGATCATCGCTTCGCCCGAACGCGAGATGACGATCTGCTCGCCCTTCGCATTCGTTACGTAACGCATCGTCGACGTGAAACGCACCGTACCGTTCGACTTCGCTTCGACCGACGACGCCACTGCCGCACGCGATGCCGCACCACCGATGTGGAACGTACGCATGGTCAGCTGCGTGCCCGGCTCACCGATCGACTGCGCAGCGATCACGCCCACTGCTTCGCCGACGTTGACCGACGAGCCGCGGCCCAGGTCGCGGCCGTAGCAGGCTGCGCACAGACCGTAACGCGTTTCGCAAGTCAGCGGCGTACGCACGCGCACTTCGTCGATGCCGAGGCGTTCGATTTCTTCGACCGCGTCTTCGTCGAGCAACGTGCCCGTTTCGTACAGCGTTTCCTGCGATTCCGGATTGACGACGTCAGCCACCGTCACGCGACCGAGGATACGGTCACGCAGCGCTTCGACGACTTCACCGCCTTCAACCAACGCCTTCATGGCGACGCCGTTGGACGTACCGCAATCGTCCTCAACCACCACCAGATCCTGCGTCACGTCGACGAGACGACGCGTCAGGTAACCCGAGTTTGCCGTCTTCAGTGCCGTATCAGCCAGACCCTTACGTGCGCCGTGGGTCGAGATGAAGTACTGCAACACGTTCAGGCCTTCACGGAAGTTCGCCGTAATCGGCGTCTCGATGATCGAGCCGTCCGGCTTCGCCATCAGGCCACGCATACCGGCCAGCTGACGAATCTGAACCGCGGAACCACGAGCACCCGAGTCCGCCATCATGTAAATCGAGTTGAACGATTCCTGACGCGTTTCGTTGCCGTCGCGATCCGTGACCGGTTCCGTCGACAGCTGTTCCATCATCGCCTTGCCGACCGCTTCCGACGTTGCCGACCAGATGTCGACCACGTTGTTGTAGCGTTCTTGCGACGTGACAAGACCCGACATGTACTGACGGTCGTATTCCTTCACCTTCTTCGCGGCGTCGCCGACGATGGTTTCCTTCTGCGGCGGCACGAGCATGTCGTCGACGCAGATCGAGATACCAGCGCGCGTTGCCAGACGGAAACCCGACTGCATCAACTGGTCGGCGAAAATCACCGTTTCACGCAGACCGCACTTGCGGAACGCGGTGTTGATCAGACGCGAGATTTCCTTCTTCTTCAGCGGCTTGTTCAGCACCGAGAACGGCAAGCCCGGCGGCAGAATTTCCGACAGGATCGAACGGCCGACGGTCGTCGCGTACAGCGTGATCTTCGGCACGAACGCCGGCGCACCTTCCGACTTGTCTTCGTTATGGACCATTTCGGTGATCCGCACGTTGACGCGCGAGGCGAGCTCGACTTCCTTGTTCTCGTAAGCACGCAGCGCTTCCGAGACGCCCGTGAACGTCAGGCCTTCGCCCTTGGCGTTCACAGCTTCACGAGTCGCGTAGTACAAACCGAGCACGATATCCTGCGACGGCACGATCGACGGATCGCCGTTGGCCGGGAACAGCACGTTGTTCGACGCCAGCATCAGCGTACGCGCTTCCATCTGCGCTTCGAGCGACAGCGGAACGTGAACAGCCATCTGGTCACCGTCGAAGTCGGCGTTGAACGCCGCGCAAACGAGCGGGTGCAGCTGGATTGCCTTACCTTCGATCAGCACCGGCTCGAAAGCCTGAATGCCAAGACGGTGCAGCGTCGGCGCGCGGTTCAGCATGACCGGATGCTCGCGGATCACCTCTTCGAGGATGTCCCACACCACCGGAGTCTGGTTCTCGACTTCCTTCTTCGCAGCCTTGATGGTGGTAGCGACACCCATCACTTCCAGCTTGTTGAAGATGAACGGCTTGAACAGTTCGAGCGCCATCAGCTTCGGCAGACCGCACTGGTGCAGCTTCAGCGTCGGGCCAACCACGATGACCGAACGGCCCGAGTAGTCGACGCGCTTGCCCAGCAGGTTCTGACGGAAGCGACCGCCCTTACCCTTGATCATGTCGGCGAGCGACTTCAGCGGACGCTTGTTCGCGCCCGTCATCGCCTTACCGCGACGGCCGTTGTCGAGCAGCGAATCGACGGCTTCCTGCAGCATCCGCTTTTCGTTGCGGACGATGATTTCAGGCGCCTTCAGTTCGAGCAGACGCTTCAACCGGTTGTTACGGTTGATCACGCGGCGATACAGGTCGTTCAGGTCCGAAGTCGCGAAACGACCGCCGTCCAGCGGAACCAGCGGACGCAGTTCCGGCGGCAGCACCGGCAGCACTTCGAGAATCATCCACTCGGGCTTGATGCCCGAACGCTGGAAGGCCTCGAGCACCTTCAGACGCTTCGCGTACTTCTTGATCTTCGCTTCCGAACCCGTGTTCTTCAGCTCCGAGCGCAGCGTTTCGACCTGCTCGTCGATGTTGATCGCGCGCAGCAGTTCGCGCACGCCTTCCGCGCCCATTTCAGCGCGGAATTCGTCACCGTACTCTTCGACCTTATTGTAGTAATCCTCTTCCGTCATGATCTGACGCGCCTTCAGCGGCGTCATGCCCGGATCGATCACCACATATGCTTCGAAGTACAGCACGCGCTCGATGTCGCGCAGCGTCATGTCGAGCACCATGCCCAGACGCGACGGCAGCGACTTCAGGAACCAGATGTGCGCGACAGGCGAGGCCAGTTCGATGTGGCCCATGCGTTCGCGACGCACCTTCGCGAGCGTCACTTCGACGCCGCACTTCTCGCAGATCACGCCACGGTGCTTCAGGCGCTTGTACTTGCCGCAAAGGCATTCGTAGTCCTTGATCGGACCGAAAATCTTCGCGCAGAACAGACCATCCCGCTCCGGCTTGAACGTGCGGTAGTTGATCGTTTCCGGCTTCTTGACTTCACCGAACGACCACGAACGGATCTTGTCCGGCGAGGCCAGACCGATCTTGATCGCGTCAAAAACTTCTTCCTGTTGGACTTGCTTGAATAGATCGAGCAGAGCTTTCATTGCTTTCTCTCCGTAGTCCGATTAGTTGCGGTCGAGGTCGATGTCGATACCGAGCGAGCGGATTTCCTTCACCAGCACGTTGAAGGATTCCGGCATGCCCGCGTCGATCACGTGATCGCCCTTCACCAGGTTCTCGTAAACCTTGGTCCGGCCCGTCACGTCGTCCGACTTGACCGTCAACATTTCCTGCAGCACATACGATGCGCCGTAGGCTTCGAGCGCCCACACTTCCATTTCACCGAAGCGCTGACCACCGAACTGCGCCTTACCACCCAGCGGTTGCTGCGTGACCAGCGAGTACGGACCGGTCGAACGCGCGTGCATCTTGTCGTCGACCAAGTGGTGCAGCTTCAGGTAGTGCATGTAGCCAACCGTCACCGTACGTTCGAAGGCTTCACCCGTGCGGCCGTCATACAGACGCACCTGGTTCTTCGACTTCGTCATGCCAAGGTTCTGCGCGATGTCGTCCGGGTAGGCCAGATCCAGCATGCTGGACATTTCCTCTTCCGTCGCACCGTCGAACACCGGCGTTGCGAACGGCACGCCTTCGCGCAGGTTCTTCGCGAGTTCGAGGATTTCGTCGTCGGTGAAGCTTTCCAGCTCTTCCGCGCGGCCCGACTCGTTGTAGATCTTGGTCAGGAACTTGCGAACTTCTTCGATCTTCGCCTGACGCTGCAGCATTTCGCCAATACGCCAGCCCAGACCCTTCGCGGCCCAACCCAGATGCACTTCGAGAACCTGACCCACGTTCATCCGTGACGGAACGCCCAGCGGGTTCAGCACGACGTCAGCCGGACGGCCATCGGCCATGTACGGCATGTCTTCGATCGGAACGATCTTCGACACGACACCCTTGTTACCGTGACGGCCTGCCATCTTGTCGCCAGGCTGCAGACGACGCTTCACAGCCAGATAAACCTTAACCATCTTCAGCACGCCCGGCGGCAGTTCGTCGCCTTGCGTGAGCTTCTTGCGCTTCTCTTCGAATGCGAGGTCGAACTGGTGGCGCTTCTGTTCGATCGAATCCTTGATGGCTTCGAGCTGCGCCGCTGCTTCTTCGTCCGCGAGGCGGATGTCGAACCAGTGGTAGTGATCCAGATCTTCCAGGTAAGCGCGTTCGATCTTCGTGCCCTTCGCGAGCTTCTTCGGACCGCCGTTCGCAACCTTGCCTTCGAGCATACGCGCGAGACGCTGGAACGCGTCGCCTTCCACGATACGCAGCTGGTCGTTCAGGTCGAGGCGATAGCGCTTCAGTTCATCGTCGATGATCTGTTGCGCACGCTTGTCGCGCTGGATGCCTTCACGCGTGAACACTTGCACGTCGATCACGGTGCCGCTCATGCCCGACGGCACGCGCAGCGACGTGTCCTTCACGTCCGAAGCCTTCTCACCGAAGATCGCGCGCAGCAGCTTTTCTTCCGGCGTCAGCTGGGTTTCGCCCTTCGGCGTGACCTTGCCGACCAGCACGTCGCCTGCTTCGACTTCCGCACCGATGTACACGATGCCCGACTCGTCGAGACGGCCAAGCTGCACTTCCGCGAGGTTCGAAATGTCGCGCGTGATTTCTTCCGGTCCGAGCTTCGTGTCGCGAGCCACGACATTCAGTTCTTCGATGTGGATCGACGTATAACGGTCGTCCGCAACGACCTTCTCCGAGATCAGGATCGAGTCTTCGAAGTTGTAGCCGTTCCACGGCATGAACGCGACCAGCATGTTCTGGCCAAGCGCCAGTTCACCGAGGTCCGTCGAAGCGCCGTCAGCCAGCACGTCGCCGCGCGCAACCTTGTCGCCGACCTTCGCGATCGGACGCTGGTTGATGTTCGTGTTCTGGTTCGAACGCGTGTACTTGATGAGGTTGTAGATGTCGACACCGACGTCGCCAGCCACCGCTTCATCGTCGTTCACACGAATCACGATACGGCCTGCGTCGACGTAATCGACCACACCGCCGCGCAGCGCCTGCACGGTCGTGCCCGAGTCGACTGCCACCGTACGCTCGATGCCCGTACCGACGACCGGCTTCTCCGGACGCAGACAAGGCACAGCCTGACGCTGCATGTTCGAGCCCATCAATGCACGGTTCGCGTCATCGTGCTCGAGGAACGGAATCAGCGATGCTGCCACCGACACGATCTGCGACGGCGCCACGTCCATGTACTGGATGCGGTCCGGCGTGACCATCAGCGTTTCGCCCGCTTCACGCGACGACACGAGTTCGTCGGTCAGCGTGCCGTCTTCAGCCACAGCCGCGTTCGCCTGAGCGATCACGTAACGGCCTTCTTCGATCGCCGACAGATAGTCGATCTGATCCGTGACCTTGCTGTCCGTCACCTTGCGATACGGCGTTTCGAGGAAGCCGTATTCGTTCAGGTGCGCATACAGAGCCAGCGAGTTGATCAGGCCGATGTTCGGACCTTCCGGCGTTTCAATTGGGCACACGCGACCATAGTGCGTCGGATGCACGTCGCGGACTTCAAAGCCAGCGCGCTCGCGCGTCAGACCGCCCGGGCCAAGTGCCGAGACACGGCGCTTGTGGGTGATTTCCGACAGCGGGTTGGTCTGGTCCATGAACTGCGACAGCTGCGACGAACCGAAGAACTCGCGAATCGCCGACGAAATCGGCTTCGAGTTGATCAGGTCGTGCGGCATCAGGTTTTCGCTTTCGGCCTGGCCGAGGCGCTCCTTCACTGCACGTTCGACACGTACGAGACCCGCGCGGAACTGGTTCTCCGCCAGTTCGCCGACGCAACGCACGCGACGATTGCCCAAGTGGTCGATGTCGTCCACTTCGCCCTTGCCGTTACGCAGTTCGACCAGGATCTTGATCGTCGCGAGGATGTCGTCGTCCTGCAGCGTCATCGGTCCGACGATCTCGTCACGGCCCACGCGGCGGTTGAACTTCATACGACCCACCTTCGACAGGTCGTACGCTTCTTCGCTGTAGAACAGACGGTTGAACAGCGCCTCGACGGCTTCTTCCGTCGGCGGTTCGCCCGGACGCATCATCCGGTAGATCGCGATACGTGCGGCCATCTTGTCGGCCGTTTCGTCGATACGCAGCGTCGACGAGATGTACGGACCTTGATCCAGATCGTTCGTGTAGAGCGTCTGGATGTCCTTGATCTTCGCTTCGCGCAGCTTATCGAGTACGCTTTCGGTGACTTCGTCGTTCGCGTTCGCGATCACTTCGCCCGTGTCGCCATCAACGACATTCTTTGCCAGCACGCGGCCGAGCAAATAATCTTCGGGGACCGAAATGTATTTGGTCTTCGCGTTTTCGAGGTCGCGAATGTGCTTCGCGTTGATACGCTTGTCCTTCTGGACGATGACCTTGCCGTCGCGATCCGTAATGTCGAAGCGCGCGACTTCACCGCGCAGACGCTCCGGCACGAACTCCATCTGCGCGCCTTCCGGCATCAGCGTGAAGTTATCGAACACGAAGAAGTTCGCGAGGATCTGTTCCGGCGTCAGGCCGATAGCCTTCAGCAGGATCGTGACAGGCATCTTGCGACGACGGTCGACGCGGAAGTACAGCACGTCCTTCGGGTCGAATTCGAAGTCGAGCCACGAGCCACGGTAAGGGATGATCCGTGCCGAGAACAGCAGTTTCCCGGAGCTGTGCGTCTTGCCCTTGTCGTGTTCGAAGAACACGCCAGGCGAACGGTGCAGCTGCGACACGATCACACGTTCCGTGCCGTTGATGACGAACGAGCCAGTCGGCGTCATGAGCGGAATTTCGCCCATGTACACTTCCTGCTCCTTCACTTCCTTGACGACGGGCTTGCTCGGCGATTCTTTGTCGAGCAGCACCAGACGCACCTTGGCACGCAGCGCTGAGCAGTAAGTCAGACCGCGCTGCTGGCATTCCTTGATGTTGAATGCCGGCGGCGACAGCATGTAGCTGACGAACTCTAGACGAGCGAAGCCGTTATGCGAAACAATGGGAAAAACTGAGGTGAACGCAGCTTGCAGACCTTCCGGTTTGCGCTGCACTGTGGGCACTTCTGCTTGCAGAAACGTGCTGAATGATTCAAGCTGGGTAGCCAGCAGGAAAGGTACTTGGTGAACGATGGGGCGCTTCGCGAAACTCTTGCGAATACGCTTCTTCTCGGTGAAGGAATATTGCATACGATCTCCGAATCACGGCGGGCATTGTTGTCGAGGCGGGATACCTTGATGTGACAACCCGAGTGTTCACCGACTGAGACCCGTTGGCCGTCCGATGGCTTGAACGAGCCTGAAAGCTTGGTGGTTGGCCGCTACCAACCGCTGGCTGACGGCAGCGGATGCCTGTGTTGCCCGCTACCCGACCAAACTTGCCTTCTGCAGTCGCTTCAGAAGACAAAGAGAAGCGCCAGTCGAACTTGCCGAACGGCGATTTTCTTTGGCTTCTGGGAGCACATTTTTGCCGAAACTTGAGAGCAAAAACGTCGTTCCCACAAAGCACAAAAAGGCCGGCGGTGGAAAACCGCCAGCCTTCGCACAGCGCGCCGAAACTTACTTGATTTCAGCCTTCGCGCCGGCTTCTTCCAGCTTCTTCTTGGCTTCTTCAGCAGCAGCCTTGGGTACCGCTTCCTTAACAGGCTTCGGTGCACCGTCGACCAGGTCCTTCGCTTCCTTCAGGCCCAGGCCCGTCAGTTCACGAACTGCCTTAATAACGGAAACCTTGTTCGCGCCGACTTCCGTCAGGTTGACCGTGAATTCCGTTTGCTCTTCAACAGCGGCTGCAGCGCCGCCGCCTGCCGGGCCTGCCACTGCGACAGCAGCTGCCGACACGCCAAACTTCTCTTCGAACGCCTTGACCAGTTCGTTCAGTTCCAGAACCGACATCGAGCCTACGGCTTCGAGGATGTCTTCTTTTGCGATTGCCATTTGAAATACTCCTAAATTGAATTCGGATACAGCCAGCGATCAATTACGCTCGACTGAAGTGCGTCGATGCACTGCTTACGCAGCTTCGCTTTCCTTCTTTTCTGCCAGCGCGGCCAGAGCACGCGCGAAGCCAGAAACAGGAGCTTGCATAACGAACAACAGCTTGGAGAGCAGTTCCTCACGGCTCGGGATGTTAGCCAGCGCTTGCACGCCCGCCTTGTCCATCACCTTGCCTTCGTAGGAACCGGCCTTGATGACCAACTTGTCATTGCTCTTGCTGAAGTCATTAACGACCTTCGCAGCAGCAATTGCATCTTCCGAGATGCCGTAGATCAGCGGACCAGTCATCTGCTCAGCCAGCGGAGCAAACGGGGTACCTTCGACAGCGCGACGCGCCAGCGTGTTCTTCAACACGCGCAGATACACCTGTTGCTCGCGCGCTTTCGCGCGCAGCTTGGTCAGATCGCCAACCGTGATCCCACGATACTCAGCCAGAACCACCGTCTGAGCTTTCGCGACTTGCGCGGAAACCTCAGCTACGACGGCCTGCTTACTTTCTTTGTTAAGTGGCACGGTTAACCTCCAGATTCGATGCACTTGGCACGTGCCTTGTACATCGCGTTCAACAACGGCGTCCGACCAGTCAGGAGTACTTCGACCGCTCGAGATCCACATGGCTGTGGGAATCGAACGGTTTCATCACTTCAAAACTTTTTCGGGTTCGCCATCTGCGTTGGCTTGAATTAAGGAAGCACCCAACTACTGCACTTCCACCAACGGTCTTTGACAACCGGCCGCTTGATTCAAACTGCAATCGCGCGACCGCCCAAAGCCCTTATATCCGCCTCGGCCTTCCGACCGAGGCGGCTAAAATTTTACTGTGCTGCGAGCGTCGCCTGGTCGACGCGCACGCCAACACCCATGGTGCTCGACAGTGCGATCTTACGCAGGTACACGCCCTTGCTCGTTGCCGGCTTCGCCTTTTGCAGAGCTTCGACCAAAGCGCTCAGGTTCGAACGCAGAGCCGTCGGCTCGAACGATGCACGACCGATGGTTGCGTGGATGATACCGGCCTTGTCGACACGGAACTGAACCTGACCAGCCTTCGCGTTCTTGACTGCCGTCGCGACGTCCGGCGTGACCGTACCGACCTTCGGGTTCGGCATCAGGCCGCGCGGGCCGAGGATCTGACCCAGCGTACCGACGACACGCATCGTGTCCGGCGAGGCGATCACGACGTCGAAATTCAGGTTACCGGCCTTGACTTGCTCAGCCAGGTCTTCCATACCGACGATTTCAGCGCCAGCCGCACGAGCCTGCTCGGCCTTTTCACCCTGTGCGAACACAGCGACACGAACCGACTTACCGGTACCAGCCGGCAGAACGACCGAACCACGAACAACCTGGTCCGACTTCTTCGCGTCGATGCCGAGTTGCACTGCGACGTCGATCGATTCGTCGAACTTCGCGCTTGCGCATTCCTTCACGAGCGACAGGGCCTCATCGATCGCGTACAGCTTTTGACGATCAACCTTGTTTGCAAATGCTTGCAGACGCTTCGAAAGCTTAGCCATTTACACGCCCTCCACGGTGATGCCCATCGAGCGGGCGCTACCAGCGATCGTACGAACCGCTGCTTCCAGATCAGCTGCCGTAAGATCCGGCATCTTGGTCTTGGCGATTTCTTCAGCTTGAGCGCGCGTGATCTTGCCGACCTTGTCGGTGTGCGGCTTGCTCGAACCCTTGTCGAGCTTCGCAGCCTTCTTGATCAGGACCGTAGCCGGCGGCGTCTTCAGAACGAACGTAAAGCTCTTGTCTGCGAACGCGGTGATGACGACCGGAATCGGCAGACCCGGCTCCATCGCTTGAGTCTGCGCGTTGAACGCCTTGCAGAACTCCATGATGTTCAGGCCGCGCTGACCCAGTGCCGGACCAACCGGCGGCGACGGATTGGCTTTACCTGCAGGAATCTGCAGCTTGATAAAGCCGATGATTTTCTTTGCCATGTTGAAAAACCTCTTTAGAACGCAAGTGCGTTCGGTGAGTAGTAACGCGCCTTCGCCAAGCTTCGACTACCGACGCTCCTCAACGGCCATTACGCGGACCGTAAGCGCGAAAGACGGACCGCACCGTCTGGCGCGATCCGCGAAACCTTGCTTAAAGCTTTTCGACCTGGCCGAATTCCAATTCGACCGGCGTCGCACGACCGAAAATCGTCACAGATACACGGACACGCGACTTTTCGTAGTTCACTTCTTCGACGCTGCCGTTGAAATCGGTAAATGGACCGTCTTTTACACGAACCATCTCGCCCACTTCGAACAGAGTTTTCGGGCGCGGCTTCTCGACGCCTTCCTGCATCTGCGACATGATCTTCTCGACTTCCCGCGGGGAAATCGGGCTGGGACGATTGCGCGCGCCGCCCACGAAACCCGTCACCTTTGCCGTGTTTTTCACGAGGTGCCACGTCTCGTCTGTCATCTCCATTTCCACGAGCACATAGCCCGGAAAGAAACGGCGTTCAGTCACCGACTTGTGGCCGCCCTTCACCTCAACGACTTCTTCCGTCGGGACGAGAATCTGGCCAAATTTGTCCTGCATGCCAGCACGTTCAATGCGCTCCTGAAGCGCACGTTGCACGCTCTTCTCCATACCGGAGTAGGCGTGCACCACGTACCAACGTTTTCCGCTCGGGGATGCCGGAATATCACTCATATCATTTCCAACCCAGAATCGCCGAGAAAATTGTCCACTCGATGGATTTATCACAAATCCAGAGGAACACCGCCATGATCAGTACAAACCCGAAAACCACCAGAGTCGTTTGACTTGCTTCCTTGCGGGTCGGCCAGACAACCTTGCGGACTTCTTTGTACGAATCTTTGGCGAACGCGATAAAACCTTTGCCGGGCGCTGAGAGAAGACCGACTGCGACGCCTGCGATCAGTCCGACAGCCAGAGCTGCTCCGCGGACGTACCACTCTTGGCCATTCAGCCAGAAGAACCCCACGAACCCGGCCAAGACCAACAATACGCCGGCGACGAGCATCAGCTTGTCGCTGGAAGTATTAACAGTTTCGACGGAAGGATTCGCCATAACACCTTAACGAGCGCCACATGCGACGCGAGAGTTGGCAGGGGCAGAGGGAATCGAACCCCCAACCTTCGGTTTTGGAGACCGACGCTCTGCCAGTTGAGCTATACCCCTAAACCATTGGGGTCGGCGGCATCGCCAACCCCGAAACAACCGATCAACGAGAACTAGCTGGCTTACTCGATGATCTTGGCAACGACACCTGCGCCGACGGTACGGCCACCTTCACGGATTGCGAAGCGCAGACCTTCTTCCATCGCGATCGGAGCGA
>NZ_FNDI01000064.1:0-19342 GCF_900100565.1 Paraburkholderia steynii
CCATGAAACGCCAGAAGAAACCAGCACCGGACAGTGAGCGTCCGAAACTGGAACAGCAGGTCGAATCGCTTCGACGCGACGTCCGGCAACTGCAGCTCGAGCACGACATCCTGAAGAAGGCGAACGAACTGATAAAAAAAGGAATGGGCATCGTCCCGCAACTCCTGAGCAACCGGGAGAAAACGATGTGGTTGATGCCCTGAAGAACACCTACACGTTGTCAGAGCTGTTAGCCGTATTGGGACTAGCTCGCAGTTCCTACTTCTATCATCGTGCGCGTCTGCTCGTGGCCGACAAGTATGCTGGCGCTCGTCGAGTCATCGCAGAGATCTTTGAGGTCAATCACCGCTGTTATGGCTATCGTCGGATACGGGCGGCACTGGGCAGGCAGAAAGTCTTTATCTCGGAGAAAGTGGTGCGACGTTTGATGAGGCGGAAGGGCTGACCGCCGCCACCGCCAGACGACGTCGCTACCGTTCCTACGGCGGAGAAATAAGCCCTGCGCCGGAGAACATCATCAAGCGTAACTTCCGCGCAGGAGCTCCGAACGAGAAGTGGCTCACCGACATTACCGAATTCCAGATCCCCGCCGGCAAGGTGTATCTGTCTCCGTTGATCGACTGCTTCGATGGTCTGGTGGTGAGCTGGACAATCGGCACGCGGCCAGATGCCGAACTTGTGAATACCATGCTGGATGCGGCCATTGAGACGGTGGTCAGCAGCGATGAACGGCCTGTGGTTCACTCCGATCGCGGTGCTCACTATCGCTGGCCCGGATGGTTCTCGCGGATGCATGACGCCAAGCTCATTCATTCGATGCCACGCAAAGGATGCTCGCCCGATAATGCGGCCTGCGAAGGCTTCTTCGGGCGGCTCAAGACGGAACTGTTTTATCCTCGTGACTGGCGTGCTACGACCGTTGATCAGTTCATCGAGGTCGTTGGCTCTTACATCCGCTGATACAACGCAAAGCGGATCAAGGTATCACTCGGCTCGCTCAGCCCGATCGAATATCGGGAGAGCCTCGGAATTGTGGCATAAACCAGTCCAAGTTATTAGCCGCCCCCCCTTCAGGTATGCGGCCATTACGATATCTGCTTGACGCAGCATTCGCAAAGGTCGGTTCAACCCCGCGGGATTGGGTCGCAAGTATACTGCTGCGCTCGCTGTTGGGAAGGCCGTGCTTTCAGCATTATGAGTCGCTCGCGCCCGTAGTTTGCATCACAGCCCCTTTTTGCACCAAACCGACCAAGTTTCTGCGGCCATTGTATTGAAATCTGTACAGGATGCTCGAGCATAATCGGTTGCGACCCGCGTTGGCAATGGAACATTCGTACGTCACTTCAGGCGGTCAATGCTCTTGTCATCTCCTGCACGGCGGCCTGCAGTTCAGGAACATAACGTCGGCGTGCCTCAGAAAGCGTTACCGCTCGTGAAAGGAACACGACGTTCAAACTGCCCAGCACGCGCTCGCGCAATACAATCGCAACGGCGACCGCACCGATCTTGCTTTGCGCCGACCAGTCGCCGTGATTGGAGCCGAAACCGTCCGCGCGCACCCGCGTGACCAGGCTTTTGATCAACCTGTCATTCGAGGCGAGTGCTGTCTGTTCTTCTCCGCCCGCTCCGGAGCGCAACAAGTCGAGAATGTCCTCGCGCTCTTCGTCGGGACACATTGCAAAGTAGGCGCGCCCCGCAGCCGTCAGCAGGATTGGCAAGCGGCGGCCCACCATTGAACGGTGAAACGAGAGCGGACTGAAGCGGTGCGTCGTCTCGCGGATGATCATTGCGTCGCCGTCCGGCGTGCTCAGGTCGGATGGCCACGCAACGCGCTGCAGCAACTGGCCCATGATCGGCGGCGCGATCGTCGCAATCCGTTCGTTATCCGTAAAACCTTCACTCAACGAACGAACCTGCAGCGTCAGTCGAAAACTGTCGTCCGACGCGCTGCGTCGCACGAAGCCTTCTTCCATCAACGTCTCCAGCAGGCGCCGCGCGGTGGTGCGATGCAGGCCGGTCAGCTCGCTGATCTGCTGGCTGGTGGCGCGGCCGCTGTCCATGGAATTGAGCGCCTGGAGCACTTGCAAGCCACGCGCGAGACCCCGCACATTCGTATATTTTGTCACAAAAAACCTCAATAAATCAACTATGTGCATTATATGCACATTTTTCACAAATTGTTGAGGGTATCCGGCGCGAGTCCTAGACTGCGAGCAAATCAACAATTCAAGGAGACGCGGGAGGCCGCACCCCATGCGCGACTTTTCGCCATGGCGATACGCAATCGTCCCCGTGCTCTTCCTGCATATTTCACACAAGTCCGCTATCTGATGTGACGGCGCGCTGTGCCGTTCGCGTCAAAGGAGACAGTATGTACACGTCCAATGATCCGGCGACCGGAAGCGGCCGCAGTGAAACCGTTTGCGCCGATGTCGCGATTATCGGCGCCGGTCCCGTCGGTTTGATGATCGCGAATTATCTGGGCTTGCAGGGCGTGCGCGTCGTGCTGCTGGAAAAGCTTGAACAGATCATCGACTATCCGCGCGCCATCGGCCTCGACGACGAGGCGCTGCGCGTGTTCCAGTCCGTCGGCCTGGCCGACGTGCTGTTGCCGCACACCACGCCAGACCACTGGATGCGTTTCGTCACGCACAGCGGGCATTGCTTCGCGTCGATCGAACCGCGCAGCGACGAGTTCGGCTGGTCGCGCCGCAATGCATTCATTCAGCCGCTCGCGGATCGCGTGTTGTACGAAGGGTTGTGCCGCTTCCCGCATGTCCGGGTGCTGTTCGGCACGAACGTGAGCGGGTTCACGCAGGACCAGAGCGGCGTGACGATCGCAGCGGAGGACGAGAAAGGCGGCCGCCGCACGGTGCGCGCGTCGTACATGGTCGGCGCGGACGGTGGCAACAGCTTCGTGCGCCGCATGCTCGACGTGCCGTTCGAGGGGCGGACCAAGCCGAATCAATGGATCGTGGTGGACGTGCGCAACGATCCGATCGGCTCGCCGCATGTGTATATGCATTGCGATCCGCAGCGGCCGTACGTATCGGCGGCGTTGCCGCACGGCATTCGCCGCTTCGAATTCATGGTGATGCCGGGCGAAACCGAAGAGGATCTGTCCAAGCCGGAGAACATGGCCGCGCTGATCCGCAAGGTGGTGGACGATCCGCAGAAGGTGGACTACATCCGCAAGCGCGTCTATACGCACAATGCGCGGCTCGCGAGCCGCTTTCGCGTGGACCGCGTGCTGCTGGCCGGCGACGCCGCGCACATCATGCCGGTCTGGCAAGGGCAGGGCTACAACAGCGGGATTCGCGACGCGAGCAATCTCGGCTGGAAGCTGGCGATGGTGGTCAAGCAGCTCGCCGGCGACGCATTGCTCGACACCTACACGGCGGAGCGCCGCGCGCACGCCCGCTCGATGATCCATCTTTCGGAAGTGGCCGGCGACATCTTCGCGCCGACGAGCCGCTTCGGCATCAAGTTCCGCGACGCCTTCGTGCGCACCTTCAACGTGATCCCCGCCATGAAGCGCTACTTCGTGGAGATGCGTTTCAAGCCGATGCCGCGCTATGAAACGGGCGTCGTATTGCTGGCGGAGCGCAAACGCAAGCACGGTGTGCTGGCTCGCGTGCTGGAGCGCTCCGGCCATTCCGCACCCGGCCGGCTGCTCGGCCTTATGAGCGAGAATCGCGAGTCCCTGCTCGGCCGCCTCGTGTATGGCCGTGATCCGCTGTGTCATTCGCCGGTCGGGCGCATGTTCATTCAGCCGCGTGTGCGGACAGGGGACGGCGGCGTCGCGCGTCTCGACGACGTGCTCGGCAATCGCTTCGCGATCATCGGCTGGGGTTCGGATCCTACGTTCGGGTTGTCGCCGCTCGCGCGCGAAACCTGGCAGCGCCTCGGCGGCTGTTTCGTGCTTGCCAAGCCCGATATCCAGCTCGCTTTTCATGACGACGTGCCTGACGGCGTGATCGCCATTGGCGATGTGCAGGGACGTCTGAAGGAGTGGTTCGCGCGTGTGCCGGAATCCGTGGTGTTGCTGCGGCCCGATCGTTTCGTGGCGGGCATGTGCACGCCGCAGCAGGTGTCGGCGTGCATCGGCGAACTCGCGCTCAAGCTGACATTGAAGACCGGCGAGCGTGCCGCCGCCACGGTCGCGGCGAGCAACCCGGCTGAGGCGTCCGTAAGCGATATCGCCGTGGCGGCGGGAGCCTGACATGCCGAT
This sequence comes from Paraburkholderia steynii, assembly GCF_900100565.1. Taxonomy (NCBI): domain Bacteria; kingdom Pseudomonadati; phylum Pseudomonadota; class Betaproteobacteria; order Burkholderiales; family Burkholderiaceae; genus Paraburkholderia; species Paraburkholderia steynii. Next base: position 4,232 of record NZ_FNDI01000064.1, read on the forward strand.
GTTGCTCGAATGTCTTTCCCACACGCCGCTCGCCGGCTATTGCGACCCGGCGCCCGAGATCGTCGCGGAAGTCGGGCGGATTCACGCGGCAGCGCGCGCACGCGTTGCCGCCTTCGACCCACAACTGGTCGTGGTATTCGCGCCGGACCATTACAACGGTTTCTTCTACGACGTGATGCCGCCGTTCTGCATCGGCGCCTCGGCGAGCGCGATCGGCGATTTCGGCAGTCTGGCGGGTCAGCTTGCGGTACCCGCCGGCACCGCGCTCGATCTCGCACAAGCCGCGCTTGCAGCCGATGTCGACGTTGCCGTGTCGTACCGCATGCAGGTCGACCACGGTTGCGCGCAGGCGCTGGAGATTCTTACGGGCGCACTGGATCGTTATGCGGTCGTGCCGGTGTTCATCAACTCGGTTGCGCCGCCCATGGCGTCGTGCCGCCGTGCGCGTTTGCTCGGCGACGCGCTGGGGCGCCACCTCGCGCTGATGAATCAACGCGTGCTGGTGATCGGCTCCGGCGGCATTTCGCACGAACCGCCGGTGCCGGAACTGGCGGGCGCAACGGACGAAGTCGCCGAGCGGCTGATTGCCGGCCGCAATCCGTCGGCGCAAGCGCGGGCGGCGCGCCAGGCTCGCACCGTCGCGGCGGCCCGCGCGTTCGCCGCGGGCGACAGCCGCCTGCATCCGCTCAATCCCGAGTGGGACCGCGCGTTCCTAAGGCTGCTCGAAGAAGGCGAGTTGCCCGCGCTCGACGGCTTCACCGACACAGCGATCACGCGCGACGCCGGCAAGTCCGCGCACGAGGTGCGCACGTGGATTGCCGCGTTCGGCGCGTTGCAGGCGCACGGACCCTATCGCGCGACGCTCGATTACTACCGGCCGATCCCCGAGTGGATTGCGGGCTTCGGCGCGATGCACGCGCGGCCCATTGCCGAAACCGTTTGACGAATCACGGAACCCGCCATGAACCACCAAAGCCATGCTGAAGCGCTAGCCCTGCGGCTGCGCGAATCCGAACGCACGCGTCAGACCATCGCGCCGTTGCGTGACGACGAGCGCTTCGTCCAACTGAACGCAGCCGACGCCGCCGAGTTTGCCTACGCCGTCCAGCAGCTCAACGTCGAAGCGCGCGTAGGCGCCGGCGAGCGCATCATCGGGCGCAAGATCGGCTTGACCTCGCCCGCGGTGCAACGCCAGCTCGGCGTCGTGCAACCGGACTTCGGCGCGCTGTTCGCGTCGATGGCCTATGGCGACAGCCAGCCGATCCCGCTCGGCGAACTGATTCAGCCGAAGGTCGAAGCGGAAATCGCGCTCGTGCTCGAACACGATCTCACGCATGAAAAGCACACCTACGCCGACCTGATTCGCGCGACCGCCTACGCGGTCGCCGCCATCGAGGTCGTGGACAGCCGCGTCGAGGGCTGGAATATCCGCTTTGTCGATACCGTCGCGGACAACGCGTCGAGCGCGCGCTTCGTGCTCGGCAGCCGCCCGGTGCTGCTGCGCGACGTCGATCTGGCGGCGTGCGCGATGACCCTCTCGAACGACGCCGAAGCGCTCTCGCGCGGCAACGGCGCGGCGTGTCTGGGCAATCCGCTGAACGCCGCCGTGTGGCTCGCGGACCGCATGCAGCAGCTCGCCACGCCGCTGCGAGCCGGTGATGTCGTCCTGACCGGCGCGCTCGGTCCAATGGTCGCGGTGACGCAGCCCGGCACTTTCAGCGCGCAGATCGAAGGCCTCGGCAGCGTTCGCGCGACTTTCTCCGCATAAGCATTCACCCGATTGAGGACTGACATGGCAAGCGAAAAACTCAAGGCCGCGATCATCGGCTCCGGCAACATCGGCACCGATCTGATGATCAAGATCATGCGGCACGGCGAGCATCTGGAGGTGGCGGCGATGGTCGGCATCGACGCGGCATCCGACGGTCTCGCGCGCGCCGCGAGGCTGGGCGTCGCGACCACGCACGAAGGCGTGGAAGGGCTGACGCGTCTGCCGGTGTTCAACGACATCGACTTCGTGTTCGACGCGACCTCCGCCGGCGCGCATGTGAAGAACGACGCGTTCCTGCGCGCGCTGAAACCGGACATCCGCCTGATCGACCTGACGCCTGCCGCGATCGGTCCGTATTGCGTGCCGGTCGTGAATCTCGACGCCTATATCGACAGCCGCAACGTCAACATGGTGACGTGCGGCGGTCAGGCAACGATTCCGATGGTGGCCGCGGTCTCGCGCGTGGCGAAGGTGCATTACGCGGAGATCGTCGCGTCGATCAGCAGCAGGTCGGCCGGTCCCGGTACGCGCGCGAATATCGACGAGTTCACCGAAACGACTTCGAAGGCGATCGAAGCGGTGGGCGGCGCGGCCAAAGGCAAAGCGATCATCGTGCTCAATCCGGCCGAGCCGCCGGTGATGATGCGCGACACGGTCTACGTGCTGTCGGATCTCGCCGAGCGGGCGCAAGTGGAAGCCTCGATCGAAGCCATGGCCGCCGCCGTGCATGCGTATGTGCCGGGCTATCGCCTGAAGCAGAAGGTGCAGTTCGACGAGATCGCCGCCGACGCGCCGCTGAACATTCCGGGGCTTGGCCGCTTCAGCGGTTTGAAGACCTCGGTGTTCATCGAGGTGGAAGGCGCGGCGCATTACCTGCCGGCGTATGCGGGCAATCTCGACATCATGACCTCGGCCGCGCTCGCGACCGCGGAGCGCATGGCGCAATCCCTCGTGCAGGCATAAGGAGACGCTTCTCATGGACAAGAAACTGTATATCTCCGACGTGACGCTGCGTGACGGCAGCCACGCGATCCGTCATCAGTATTCGATCGACAACGTGCAGCGGATCGCCCGCGCGCTCGACAAGGCGAAGGTGGACAGCATCGAGGTCGCGCATGGCGACGGCTTGCAAGGCTCGAGTTTCAACTACGGCTTCGGCGCGCATAGCGACCTCGAATGGATCGAGGCGGTCGCGGACGTGGTCGAGCAAGCACAGATCGCCACGCTGCTGTTGCCGGGCATCGGCACGATTCACGATCTGAAGGCGGCGTACCAGGCCGGCGCGCGCATCGTGCGGGTCGCGACGCACTGCACCGAGGCGGACATTTCGAAGCAGCACATCGAATACGCGCGCGAACTCGGCATGGACACTGTCGGCTTCCTGATGATGAGCCATATGACCACGCCGGAGAACCTCGCCGTCGAAGCAAAGAAGATGGAACAGTACGGCGCGACCTGCATCTACGTGGTCGACTCCGGCGGCGCGATGAACATGAACGATGTGCGCGCGCGCTTTCGCGCATTGAAGGCCGCGCTGAAGCCGCAGACGAAGACCGGCATGCACGCGCATCACAACCTGAGCCTCGGCGTCGCGAACTCGCTCGTGGCCGTGGAAGAAGGTTGCGACCGCATCGATGCGAGTCTCGCGGGCATGGGCGCGGGTGCGGGCAATGCGCCGCTGGAAGTGTTCATTGCCGCGGCCGAACGCGCCGGCTGGGACCACGGCACCGATCTCTACACGCTGATGGATGCCGCCGACGATATCGTGCGGCCGCTGCAGGACCGTCCGGTGCGCGTGGACCGTGAAACGCTGGCGCTCGGTTATGCGGGCGTGTATTCGAGCTTCTTGCGGCACGCCGAAGTGGCCGCGGAGAAGTACGGGCTGAAAGTCGTCGACATTCTGGTCGAACTGGGCAAGCGGCGCATGGTCGGCGGGCAGGAAGACATGATCGTCGACGTGGCGCTCGACCTGAAACATGCGGCCAGCGTCTAGCACGTGGTTCAGAAGCCGGGCGGCCGTCCGCGCCGTCCACCCCCACCCCAGCGTTATCGCCGGCAAGAGCGATGCTGAAAACACATTGGAGACTTATTATGCTGCGATCAACCAACACTCGCACCACCGGTGCCGTCACGATCGGCCTCTGCCTGATCGTCGCGTTAGTGGAAGGGCTGGATCTGCAATCGACCGGCGTCGCCGCGCCGCGCATGGCCCGCGAATTCCATCTCGCGGTCGCCCAGATGGGGTGGGCATTCAGCATCGGCGCGCTCGGCCTGCTGCCGGGCGCCGCGATCGGCGGACGGCTCGCCGACAAGCTCGGCCGCAAGCGCGTGCTGATGCTGTCGGTCGCGCTGTTCGGCATCTTCTCGATCGCCACGACGCAGGTCTGGGACTTGAACAGTTTGCTGGCCGCGCGCTTTCTCACCGGCCTAGGTCTTGGCGCCGCGATGCCGAACCTGATCGCGTTGTGTTCGGAAGCGGCGTCGCCGGAGCAACGCAACAGGGCAGTGGGCGCGATGTATTGCGGCATGCCGTTCGGTGCGGCGCTCGCGGCGGTGATCGGCATCGTCAGTCCGGGCGATGCGAGCTGGCGGCATATCTTTTACGTGGGCGGCGTGGGACCGCTGCTGGTGCTGCCATTGCTGGCGCTCTACATGCGCGAGTCGGCGCATTTCGTCGCCGCGCGCCCGGCAGCGGGCGGCGCGCGCGGGATGGGCGGGGCGCCGTCCGGCGTCGCGCAGGCCTTGTGGAAGGAAGGGCGAGCCGGTACGACCGTCGCGTTGTGGATCAGCTATCTGGGCACCTTGATCGTCCTGTACTTCCTGATCAACTGGCTGCCGTCGCTGGTGTTGAGCCGTGGGCTCTCGCGCGTGCAATCCAGCGTCGTGCAGATGATGTTCAACATCGGCGGCGGCATCGGGGCGATCGTGATCACGAGCCTGATGGATCGCATCGGCAAGCGGCGCACCGTGACCGGCATGTATCTGGGTATCGCCGCGGCATTGGCGGCGCTCGTCGCCGCGAACGGCGGCGTGTCCATGGCGTGCGGCGGCTTGCTCGCAGGGCTGTTTCTCGTCGGCGGACAGTCGGTGTTGTATGCGCTCGCGAGCAGCATCTATCCGACCCACGTGCGTGGCACCGGCGTGGGCGCGGCGGTGGCGGTAGGGCGCATGGGCTCGATTCTCGGACCTTTGATCGCGGGGCAGTTGCTGGCGATCGGGCAGAGTGCGTCCGTGCTGCTGAGCGCGAGCATTCCGTTCATCGCCGTCGCGGCGATCGCGGCGTGGCTCGTGGTGGACAAGTCCGCGCCGGCATATGCGCCGGCTACCGCGCAATAGCGCAATGGCGCAATGGCGCAACCGTCGCATAGCGCTATCGAATCCGGATCGCGCGCGGCCGCGTAGCGTGCGCGCCCAACCAACTCTCTTCAGACAAAGGAAAAGCACCATGACCTCGAATGTATCGGCCATCACCGAAGCATCGACCAGCAAATTCGTGCGCATCAAGGAAGGCGATCGCGACGTGCAGTTGCACTACAACGATGCCGGACAGGGCGCCGAAACCGTGGTGATGCTGCACGGCTCGGGCCCCGGCGCGAGCGGCTGGGCGAACTTCAACCGCAATGTCGAGCCGCTCGTCGCCGCGGGCTACCGGGTCATCCTGATGGATTGCCTGGGCTGGAGCAAAAGCGATCCGGTGGTGTGCGACGGCTCGCGTTCCGAACTCAACGCGCGTTCGTTGCAAGGCCTGCTCGACGCGCTCGACATTGAACGCGTGCACATCATCGGTAACTCGATGGGCGGCCATAGCGCCGTGGCATTCGCGCTCGCCAATCCGCGGCGTGTCGGCAAACTGGTGCTGATGGGCGGCGGCACCGGCGGCCCGAGCCAGTTCGTGCCGATGCCGACGGAAGGCATCAAGCTGCTGCAAGGCCTGTATCGCGAACCGACGATTGAAAACCTGAAGCGGATGATGAACGTGTTCGTGTTCGACGCCCAGGCATTGACCGACGATCTGATGCAGGCGCGGCTCGACAATATGCTCGCGCGTCGTGATCACCTGGAAAACTTCGTGAAGAGTCTCGCGGCCAATCCGAAGCAGTTCAACGACTTCGGTCCGCGCCTGGGCGAAATTGCGGCGCCGACGCTGGTGATCTGGGGGCGCGACGATCGCTTCGTGCCGATGGATGTGGGTTTGCGTCTGGTTGCCGGCATGCAGAATGCCGAGATGCATATTTTCAGCCGCTGCGGGCACTGGGCGCAGTGGGAGCATGCGGAGAAATTCAACCGCATAGTGGCAGACTTTCTGGTGCATTGACGTTTGATGCTGCATTGCCTTGATCGCGCGCTATTCATACATAGTCGACCGTCGCATGAACTGCGCGCTGTACTTACTTAGAAAACAGCCCAAAATCCCTGGGCCTGTGTCCAACTTTTTGGCCGAAGATCGAAACGGACATTTCAGAATAGCTTTGACACACAACACAATGAAACTCGCTCGATTTAGCGCCAACGGCCGCATCATGGTTCGCGTGATCGAAGCTGATAAGGTCTACGAAATCAACATGCCTCGGCGGCGATGTCCCATGGCGATCCGCCAGGTTCAGGCTGCAGATTCGTCCATGCAGTCCAAAATCGAGAAGTCGCTTGTAACAGCGAAGGGGCGTATGGTATTAGGGGAATTCAATTCAAGGCTCCGATTCCAGACGCCAGAGATACTTGGTTATAGCGGCATGAACTATCAGGACCATGCAGGCGAGACCCGTGCAGCTGACATCCCAATTCGGAAAACGCACCTTTAGTTCAACAGACAAGTCACGTTCATTGCGTGAGCCTATGCCGATGTTCACCAGCCGCGTGTGTCCGACAAGCTTGACCACGAGGTTAAGCTGGGTGTCGTCATCGGCAGGCAGTGCCGCTATATGAAAGAGGCTGATCCGCGGGGTGTTGTCGCTGGCTACTTTGCCGAGAAGTACAGATCGGTGGGTTGGTCAGCTCCGAGTTGATCGGATGGATTCGCATCGCGACGGGGCGAGCGGACCTCGGCCTGTATGCACTTTATTGCGCAATGTTGCTCGGCAGACTTCTGCTGTTGCAAGTGTTGCCCAAGCGCGCGCCCTAGTTGCTCGACATTCCCGTCACTGTGGTCCGATTCCCGAGAGCGAAATCATGATCCTGCAGTTCCAGCGTCATGCTAACGGAGGCGATGTGGCGGCGCTTGTGCTCGACAATGGTTTCAATACGGCCACGGGCACGCTCAATCAAGGCGCCGGAATCTGGGCGCGAGGCGCACGTTGGAATCTCTACGCAATGTGGTACGTCTATCATAGGACGTCAGTATGATTCCGTGGTCATCCATTCTGCAATGGATAATTCGCTCGGAACGTACGAGAACGCGTCCACTCAGGTACGATCGGTTCGGCGATGTAGCGAGTCTGTGCGTCTACGCGGCGACCACGGCAGGTTGACGATGGGGACGCCTGACGGCGAATGCCGCCTCGACAGCCAGCATGTGACGAAATGTCTGGGCGGTGCGCGTCTGCCAGACGGTGTGCCCTCAGGCAGCGGGCGGACAATGGATCAAGCCTTGCGCAATCTTGTATCGCTTGGCTCGCTATTCGTCGATGTTTCAAGTCGAATATTCGGTCACGCCCCGCTGACTGCGCTCATTTATGGGCGCTGCTTGCCGCTCGGCGCGCGAGCTGTGCGTCTTTACCGATTGTCTCCATCGTGTCGAGCAGCTTACGCATCTTCTTGGGATCGGTGCCAAGCATCCGGATCGCGCGAGCTTGTTCTGGTGGCATGAAGACTTCGACAGATTTTTTCCTTATAGCAGTGAGCAACGTTTCTGCAACGAATTCAGGCGTGACGACATCGGAGACGAACGCGAGTGACGATGCGTCGTCCTGCGCTTCCTGTTCGAGCATTGGTGTCTCAGTTGATGTTGGATGCACAATCGTAAAGTGGATGGGAGTGTGGCGTTCCTCAAGCGCGAGAGCATGGTGGAATGCGCGCAACGCCTGCTTTGAAGCTCCATAGCTAGCGATGCCCGGAAAAGGAAGAAATGCGGTCATACTGCAAACTGTGACAATATGGCCATAGCCTTGTTCGCGGAAGCGGCGCAACACCGCAAGTGTGCCGGTCACCGGACCCATAAAATTCGTCTCAATTGTGCGCTGGTGGTGTTCGAGCGGTACATCGCGCGCATAGCCAGTGAAGACAATCGCAGCATTATTTACGAGCACATCAAGGCGACCAAAGCGTTTTATGGTCGCGTCCAATACTTTCTCCCACTGCGCTGAGGATCGGATGTCGAGATTGACAGCGGCTGCATTTTCGCCCAATGACTCAGCAATTTTGCGAGCGCCTTCGATATTTACGTCGGCGAGCATGACCTGATGGCCGAGCGATACGGCCAATCTCGCGCTAGCAGCGCCAATACCACTCGCGGCTCCCGTGAGCAGGATAACCTGCTGCTTTCGACTCTTCATGTTTTGCTCCTGCTCGTACAATTACAAATTAGTAAAACAGCATCCGCAGTGGGGCCATGCATCAGTTGGCGACAGGCGTGAAACGGTAGGGATGGACGCCTTCTACGTCGACTTCGCACGCCAGTAGGGTGCCCTTCTGAATGACTTCGTCAAGCTCCGCTGACAAGGACGTGACGAATAGTGTGTTTCCGTGGATGCCGCCTAGACAGGGCATTGTCGTCCCGATAACGGGCATCTGCAGGCTGAGCAATAGCTCGCCTTGAGGGGAAATCTGATTGATTCTTCCCTTAAATATCCCTGCGCTCCAGTAGTTGCCGGCGATGTCGATTGTTGCGCCGTCAGGCCAACCGTAGTCTTCTGTATCCAGCGTGACGAAATCGCGTTCGTTGGAGATTGCGCCGCTATATGGGTCGAAGTCGAAAGCCTTGACTGACGGACTCAAGCCGTCTGCGTGATACATCGTTCCGCCATCGGGACTCCACGCCAACCCATTGGGCACGAAAAGCCCGTCGCGGACGCGGGTGTATTGGCCAGACGGCTCGATCCGATACAGCGCACCGGAGATTTGTGTGCTGTTCTCATCCATGCTCCCAACCCAGAAGCATCCATCCGGACCGACCTTGCCGTCGTTTAAACGGTTACCGGGGCGGTCAGCCTCCGGGTTCACGAGAAAGTCGAGCGCGCCGGTGAACGGATTGAACAGGTGCACCCCGGTTTTCAAAGCGACAACAAGCCGTTTATCGGTAGTTAAGCCAACGCTGCCAATGGGGGCAGGCATTTCAAATCGGTCTAATGTCCGCTTGACAGGCTCAAACGAGTAGATCGCATGCGCGGTAATATCAACGAACCAGAGCAGGCCGCGATCGCTATCCCACAGAGGGCACTCGCCGAGTTCGAGCGGGACATCAGTACAAGAGGAAACGTGATATTCATGAACAGCCATTGTGGAACCCCAGTGAAATTGACCCTGTTGACTCAGGATGGGAGTTGCTGAGTAGCTCCCTTTGTAATATGGGCGGTGGCTCCCCGGAGGGCAAACCAGACGAAGGGCGACGCGGCTGCAATGCAAATACACAGCACATAGGCAAAGTGCGAGGCGCCATAGCGATCAAAGAGCGAACCGGCTACTGCGGTACCGAGCCCCGCACCGATGAAAGTAATAACGACAGTGCGAGCCACCAGTGATCCGTCCGGGTCGACTTCGGACAGTAGGCCGGTCAGGAACGGAATGACTACAAAGAACGCCGCGTTCAAAAAGAGCTGACTGAGAAAATAGGACCAGGTGTCTGTTGAGCCGAAAAACCAGACAATGCTTCCGATCATCGTCAGTTGCGCCGTCCAGATGATTTTCAATCGATGTGGATGACTCGCGCGTTGCGAAGGGATGACTGCACCCGCGAAGCCGAGCAATGATGAGACAGATAGCAGAATGCCCACGGTTGAGCTTGGAAGTCCAGCATGCGCGCCTACAATTCCTACTACAGCCCATTGTGAGGATTGCACACCGTAGATCAGCACGGTCACGATCCAGATGGTGACGACCAGCTTCAAAGGAACTTTTTTTGGTAAGCGCGAGCCAGAGCCAGCGGTAGGGGAGCCCACTACCGCAGCAAAATTCCCTATGCTGCCCACAAGCGGCGACATTACGATGACCAGAATAGCCAACAGGAGAAACAGCCAGCGGCCCAGCCACACCTCTGGTAGATAGGAAATCGCCACGAGAATGCCGCCGTTTATGCCACCTGCGATCAGATTGATTTGCCCCCATAGGCTATCGGACGAAGCCCGCTGCGAGATGCTTGAGGCGACTACCACGAACAGCACGCCTTCGAAGAGACCTGTGAAGCCACGAGCTGCGCTCATCAGCAAAACGGAAGGGGCAAGGGCGCTAGACACCTGGCCGGCGATGACGCCTAATACCGCGACCGTCGTGAATGACCTCGCGGTGCGCGATATCCAGCGTGGAAACAATGCGCAGCTGAGCGCAATGCCGAGGATCTCGATGCCCGCAATCTGTGTTGCGGTACCTTCCTCAAGATGGAAGCGAAGCATGACAGCTGCGACGAGAAATGGCGTGAGAATCATGCCGTTGGTTGCAGCAGCATAGGCAAATGCTAGCCGAACTACGGCGGTGCCAGATAGTTCCGGTCGCATTGCCCGGGATACATCCAGTGCGGGAGAATTCATGGTGTGCCCTAGGTCATCAAGTACTGACGGTCTGTTTGATGCAAGTGCGAAGCTATTTTCCTAGCATCAACCTGACGACGAACCGTGTCATCCTGCCGTAGGGGGCAGCAATGCGGTCGGACATATTGAACCGGCTCAGTTTCATTACGCCGCGGGCTTGCGACAGACGAACAAAGCCGTCACGTCCGTGGTACGCGCCCATTCCGCTTTCGCCAACGCCGCCAAACGGGAGGTCTTCCTGTGTGGCATGCAGCATGGTCCCGTTGATCGTAACGCCGCCAGAGCGAGTTCGGGCTAGTAGGGACTCGACATCGGTGGAACGGATCGAGAAACAGTAGAGCGCGAGTGGCTTTGGTCTACGATTAATGAATGCAATAGCGTCGTCCAGGGTGTCGTATGGAATCACCGGCAGCAAGGGACCAAAGATTTCCTCCTGCATCACTGCTGATTCGGCGGAAATGCCTGTGATCACAGTCGGCGGGATCTTGCGCTCCGCGATCGCACCCGCGCCAGATAATTGACGGATGGTCGCGCCGCGTTCGCGGGCTTCCTGAATCATACACATGAGCCGATTGCAGTGTTGGTCCGACACAATCGAGGTGTAGTTGCGATTGCCGGCGATTGACGGGTATAGCTCCTGCGCGACGTCAAGTATCGTTTCGGCAAAGGTATCGACCAATTCACGCGGGACCAGCATGTAATCGGGAGCCACACAGGTCTGCCCGGCATTAAAGAATTTTCCGATTGCTACGATTCGTGCGGCCTTTTTGAGCGGGTAGCCCCGGCAAAGTACTACGGGCGATTTTCCGCCCAGCTCCAAAGTCACTGGTGTGAGGTTTGGCGCGGCAGCGGCCATCACGTGTTTGCCTACGCGCGTCGAGCCGGTGAATAGCAAATGATCGAAAGGCAACGCGCAGAAATTCGCTGCGATTTCGGGGCCGCCTGTAACAACGGTAACCTGGTCAGCGGAGAAAGTGGCGGCGATCAGCTTTTGTAACAACGCCGCGGTCCGTGGCGTCAGTTCGGACGGTTTGACCATTACGCAGTTGCCGGCCGCGAGCGCCTCGGTGAGTGGCGCCAGCGTTAGCGTCAGCGGGTAGTTCCAAGGGGCGAGAATGCCCACGACGCCCAGTGGCTGGTAGAGGATCTGTGCGCTCGCGGGTCTGAACGCGATGCCAACCTTGCGTCTTTCTGGACGCATCCAGGATTTCAAATGTTTCCGCACGTGTTTGATTCCGTTGAGTATGGGCATCAGTTCGCCTAGTTCCGTCTCCTCTTTTGCACGGTTACCGAAATCGGAGGAAATAGCTTGCACCAGTTCGTGCCGGTGAGTTTTCACCATGTTGGCTAGTGCGTCGAGAGCCGCTACCCGTTGCTCGAAGGACGGTGAGCCGATACGCGCGACGGCTGCGCGTTGTTGCTCGAAAAGCGAGTGCATCTCACCTTTTGATTGCGTGGCGATCGCTGGGTCCAGTGAGGCATTCATACTAGTCGCTCCTTCGATGATTGGGCGGGACGTTGTGTAGCACTGTCCAGCCCGAACAGCGAACGTAGATAGGGTGTTAAAAACCGGCCGCGTGGATCCATTCTTTCGCGCAACGACAGGAAATCGTCCCATCTCGGATAGATTTTTGCGAAGTCCTTCGCCGTCAATGAATGTACTTTCCCCCAATGCGGCCTTCCTCCGTGATTCAGGCAGATAGCCTGTACGCCATCAAAGTATTGTGCGAATGGCATGCCACGGTACTGATGCGCGGAGATATGAACGCTGTCCCGACCGTAGTTGGGGCTGAGCCAGATATCGTCGCCGCGAACCCAACGGTACTCAAGTGGGAACATCAAAGGAATGTTCTTACGCGAGATAAACGCGCGGATTTCACGAAGGGCATCGGGACCGCGCTCAGCGGGAACCGCCCACTCCATCTCGTTGAAGCGTACCCGTCTAACCGTCGACAGCATTGAATGGCTGGCGGCAACGTGCTGGCCAGATGAAATCATCGAGGCGCAAAGGCTGCTGATGGACGGACAGAGTGAAGGTACCCGCTTGCCGGTCTTGCATAGCAGACCGAACACCGCGTTCTCCAACACGGTCTCTGTTATGTACCGTTTCCAACCGGTTGCCTGAGCGGGCTCGTCGGTCGCGTTCCACACCTTCGTTAGCATGGCGGTCGTGTGTGGCAGCCAGTACAGTTCAAAGGAACGATGTTTTCTGCTCATGGAGTCTGCTCTGGCGAGACACTCGTCGAAATCCATTTTCCCGCGCTCGAGTCTCAGGTTGAAGGAGGGGACAAGATTCAGTCCGACCTCAGTCAGTACCCCGAGAGCGCCAAGGCCAATTCGACCACCCTCGAACAGGTCCGGATTCTCCTCAGGGGAAGCACGTACTTCGTTGCCGTCCGCGGTCATGAACGTCAGGCTGGCAACCTGAGTGGCAAGATTGCCGAACATGATTCCTGTGCCGTGTGTGCCGGTGCTAATGGCTCCAGCGATCGACTGCACGTTTATATCGCCAAGATTTTCCATGGCGAACCCGTGTTCGGCCAGTGCCGATCCAAGGGCGGCGAGTCGCGTTCCGGCATGAACACGGACGACTCGTTTGGTATGGTCGACGTCGATGATGCCTTGTATGTTGTCTAGAGAGAGAATAACCCCGTCCGTCTGAACCAGCGGCGCAAACGAATGTCCGGCGCCCACCACTCTCAGTGGCGTATCAGCCTGTAATGCTCCGCGCAGGATACGAGCGATTTCGTGCAGCGAAGCCGGCGCTGACAGCGTCGCGCTCGGACTGCTGACGTATCCCGACCAGTTTTTCCACATGTCCAATGTCCCCTTTTTTTGCGCTGTGTGAAGTCAGAGAAAGCTTTTCCCGTCGCCGCGATAAGTCGTTACGCGGTCGACGATGTGTCCGTCTTTAATAAGAAGTAGTTCGTTAAAGCGCTCACACAGCTCCCCCGCCTTGGCGTGCCGGAACAGCATCGGATCGCCGATCCCGAACGCAACGGAGTCCGGATGGCAGACGGGCGTCTGGACCTCACCTGCGGCTTCCTCATCAATCAGCGTGCATCCCGCAGGGAGCCACGGTTGTGGAAGGCGACTTTTCCCCGCGGGGCCGGACGCGATGTATCCACCCCCGGCACAGGTAATGACGTTTCTTTTTGGAGTACGCGTGACCGGTAGCGCGAATCCGGCCGCAGGCGCCGCCTTGAACGCTGCGTAGTGGTCAAATAGCGTGGGAACATAAAGTCCAGAACCTGCGGCGAGTTCCGTCACCGAGGTGTCGATACGAGTACTTTCGAAACTGCCTGTTCCGCCTCCGTTGACGAAACGCAAACAGTGTCCGGCCCCGGTCAGCGCTTTCACGACGTTTTCACGACGCGCGGTAACTTCGCGGATCGATCTGCGCTTCAGGTAACGGATAATGGCGCTCCTGACCGCTTCGCCGGGCACAGCATCCATCAGCCCGGCGATTTGTCCTTCATAGCCCATTAGACCGTCGAGACGAACGCCTGAGCGGCAGGAGATTTCGTTGGCAAGCGCAAGCGCAGTCGTCACATTGCGTACGGGCGATCTGTGCACGCCGAAGTAGATGCCGGGAAAGCTGGATGACATATCCAGATCAATCGACAACGGAAAAACGACTCCTTCTGCCTTGGCAAGTGTGTCGATTATGCTGACCTGTTCGATGCAATCGACCATCAACGTGATCGAGCGTCCCTCTCGTAACTGGGCGGCGACTGCGTGAAGGTGCGCAGGTTCAACAGATGGATAGGCGACGACGATGTCGTCGAAGCCTTCGCTGGCCAGCCACGCCGCCTCAGCCGGTGAATAGCAGAGCAGACCCTGCATGAATGGGGCTGCGGTAAATATGGAGCGAATCATCGACATCGACCGCACCGATTTCGTTACCAGACGGACGGGCAGTCCTGCCGCACGAATTTTGAGCGCTTCAAGATTGGCAGAAAAGCTGTCGAGGTCGACAAAGGCGGCGGGCAGTGTTTGCCCAGCAAGGGCGGCGCGATAATACGCGTAGTCGCGGACTGGCTGATGGGGGACGACCGGGTTGACGACACAACTCATAGACTGTTCCAAAGGATTTGCGGGGCGATCGGTTACGCAGCGTCTCAAATCGGAGGCAGAACACGCGCCAGTGATGAATCGTATCGACCGAGTTTTGTTGAGCCAAGGGCGAATAAAGTCAACGGATGGGTCTAATCCGGCCAGCGTTCGTTGGTGAACGTTGGCCTGAAGCGACCCGAAATTGGCACCAACTGTGATCCCGGCGACATAGGCGAGCGTGTAGCCTTACAAGCGTTAACAAAATGAGTTCTGCAGTTTTCGCCAGCAGATGATGCAGCAGGCGATTTTCATGAAGGCTTCGTGGATAAATGCAAGGCGTTCGAAGCGGATGCGCAGTCGTCGAAAGTTGTGAAGCCATGAGATGGTGCGCTCGACAACCCAGCGTGTTTTGCCCAGTCCGCTACCGTGCGGCTCGCCGCGTCGGGCGATTTCAGTGACGATGCCGGCGGCGTGAAGCGGACGGCGGTATTTGTCGTGATCGTAGCCCCGATCTCCCTGAACAATGCGGGGCTTCGAAAGCGGGCGACCGCGCTTGCCAGCAATGGGCGGGATGGCATCGACCAGTGCGTGAAGCTGCGTAACATCGTT
>NZ_FNDI01000063.1:0-20474 GCF_900100565.1 Paraburkholderia steynii
CAGGTTTGACCGGAGGTTCCTAACACCGTCTAGTGGTCACGATGGATTTGAGGCACGCTCTGTTCACGGCAATGCGTTCATACAGATATTGAAGAGCGATTCAATAACTGCCGAGTCAACACAAAGTCTATACGACGCCTGGATAGTTTCGTGCGCCAAATCACCGCCCCCTTATCACGTGGTGAAACCGGGACGGATTATCGTTTCATGTCTTCAGAGTTTGGGGAATGGAGACGTAGTCTATCGTTATAAATTGCTTGGATCAGACGTCGGAGTAACACTCTTGATGCGCTATCCCGAATCGGAAAAACAGCAATGGGACAGCGTAGTCGCAAACATCCAAAGGTCTCTAAAACTCACTGACTAGCGAATCAAGTACTGCGTAGTCGATCACGTGGCATACCGAATGCGTTTCGTTGAACCGGTTGTGAATCACGTGAGGTTCCTTCTGTCGACGCGACTGTGTGCTACCCAGATCGCCGAATTGTCGCTGAAGCGCAGCGTGCTCCTCGCGCACAGCCAGCAGTCCCTTAGGCTCGTCGGCGGAGAGAGTGACGTTGATTCGGCATGTCGCTTAGACCGGCACGCCAGGGCACGTCGGACACCATTGAGTAGACGTCGCTGATAGCGCGCCCGCGAGAAGCTGCACCGCCTATCGAGTCAACATTCATAGGTAACCTAATCGCTGTACATAATAACAAAAAGGTTCATGGCTCCAAGACACCGTCGTGTCCGACTCCCGCGACGGCCCGAAGCAACGGCGGGTGACGGGCCACGGTCAAGCCCGTGTAGACATCGAGGTATCGCAGCGCCATCGTCCTGGAGGTGAAGCGAATTTCGAACTGATCCCGCACTCTGCTACGCGAAAGACCATCGAGTTGCGCCACTGCGCGCACTGCTTCGGCTACATCGCCCACAATGTATCCGGTCACGCCGTGCTCAACCACTTCCGCTGTCGAACCGCGATTGAACGCGATAACGGGCGTGCCACACGCCATCGCCTCGATCATCGCCAGACCGAAGGGTTCGGGCCAGTCAATGGGAAACAACAGCGCACGGGCGCCCGACAGGAACGCGGGTTTCTCGGCCTCATTTATCTCGCCGAGGAAGTCGACGTGAGGCTGCGCCAGCAGCGGCTCGATCACGCTGCGGAAATAGGCTTCGTCAGCCTTGTCCACTTTCGCGGCAATCTTGAGAAGCATACCGGCCCGGGCAGCAATTTCGATAGCCAGATCAGCGCGCTTTTCCGGACTGATCCGGCCCAAGAAGGCCAGATACGTTGGCTGCACGTGCGGCAGCGGCGTCAGCAGCGACGCTGGCACCCCGTGGGGGATCGTATCAAGCCAGTTTGCGCCGGGAAGCGGCGCCCGCTGCGACCCGGAGATTGACACTACCGGTGCCTCGGAAAATACATCGAACACTGGCCGCAGTTCCGGCAAATCGAGACGGCCGTGCAATGTGGTCAGGAAGGGTGTACCAAGCTGCGAGAAGACCGGGAACGGCAAGTAGCTGAGATGGAAATGCAGTATGTCAAAGTCGGGAGCTTTGCGACGAACCTGTTCAAGCATCACGAGGTGCGGCGCAAGCGGATCGCAAACTGACGGATCGGAACGTAGCGACTGCGGCCAAGCTACCTCGAGGTGTGCCCGGGTGCGCGAGTCGCCACTCGCGAACAACGTGACATCATGGCCGAGGTCGATCAGGGCTTCCGTCAGATACGAAACTACTCTTTCTGTTCCTCCATAAAGCGCAGGCGGTACTGCCTCGTCTAAAGGCGCGATCTGTGCGATACGCATTGGGCGACTCCGTTGCAAACCGATATCGGCGAGCACGCGGGCCACAAGGCAAACCTAACGCTGTTTTCTCTCATAACCCTGCGTACGTCCGCGACGCCAGTGCCTTGGCGAACGTGCTCGAATCCAGCATGCGGCGTTCCCAAACCGTAAATGTTTCATGAGCGCGCTCGGCGCGGCTATCGGTGCGCCACTGCTCGCCCCTCTTTCCAAACCGCATCCGTTGCAGGGCTTTGGCCTTGGCTCGGGGGGCTGGATGATTGTTACAACGGTACTCGCAGTTTTCGTTGGCCCGTACCCGCCGTCCAACTCGCTGCGTTGCCATGGCCTTCGCGAAACAGTCGCTCGTGTGCCCGCCGCGGAAGCGTCGGTGCACATCACGGGCTACGGTGCTTTTTGCGCCGGCAGCCACGTCGGCTTGAGACGTGCTGGTGAAAGGCTGCAACCCCGGTTTCGGGCCGAGCGGCGCGTTCGACGAAGCAGCAATGGCTGGCCGCTTGGAGCGCAGGACGTTATCCCGCACGATCGCAACTTGAAAAGTGTTCGCAATAGATCGCCCATAGCACAGAACCCTGTCACGATAAATGCCTCGCCGAAGCGTCGCTTACCTGGGCACGTTATCGACCCGAGCGACATGCTGCGTGTCAGAGATTGGGCGTGAATGCCTCGTGCGACTTATGGGAGACGCCGCGCTTGAGTGTTCGCGCCACCGCGTACATTGTGCTTAGGCGTTCCACTCCGAGACGTTGTGTCAAAGTCCCGCCGAAGCCGCTTAAAAAGTCATACGTAGCGGCGCCTGAGAATCCGTCAAAATCAAATGTCAGCTTGCGGCGGATAGCCTCCTGGATCGCGGACCATATCAAAAGGCTGATCGCTCCGCCAGGAGACCCCTGCGCGCGCGAAGAGAGAAGATAGTACATGCTGTCGCAATCCCAGACGAGGCCGATGACGCCGGCTAGCCTGCCCCCTCGATCATATGCGCCCAGAAGATGCCCCGCTCTCCTGTCAACAAATGCATTCACGAGTTCGCGCATGACGACGGTGCCATACGCGTTGGTTCGCGACCGCGACGCGAGATTCGCTTCGTAGAATCGAAGAAACTCCCTCGGTGCTTCGACTGGACGCACAGTCAAGGTCGTCGCTGCATTCCGGACGACGTTGCGTGTCTTGCTGCTCATGCGCACCCACACCTCAGGCGCCGTGCAATCCGGACCGATATGAAACGTGTACCGTGCTGAAACGGTGAAGCCGCGCAGCGCAAAAGCAAGCGCATCTTTCACGCGGTGGTCGAAGACCTGGAAAAAACTGTCGAAACGCGGCAACTGTTCAATCAGGCGCGTTGTGACGTGCATGCGATGCCGGAATTCACGCACGGGATCGGCCCCAATCGGCTTGATGACAGGGCCCAGCGTTCGCGTCAGCGGCGGCAGACGCGAGACGCGCCACACGCCCTTGCGGGCGAGATAGTAAGGCATTTCACCCAGCAACTGGTTGCCGTGCATGACGGTCGCCATTCCCCAGTCGCCGCCCGTCGCAATGTCGAGCCACCAGCGCTCGTGGAAAATGGAATAGGCTGGGGTTGCCGCCTGCCTCGACGAAGAAAGCGTTTCAGGTGTCCGCGCAGGTGGACAGTCTGTGGAGCGCTCTGAATACAGCTGTGAGAAATGTCCGATTGCCATAACCATGTCCCTGCGTGCATAGCCGAAACGAGTGCGCAAATTCCGCGCCCAAACTGTTTCGTCTGCATCCGCCGCATATAACCGGTTTAGGCGCCCATGAGATGCGGAGCAAAAGCACTCCGGGTCGCGCCACGGTCCGTGCACAACGCTTTTGTGCGGCCTCGACAGCGATCTGCGCTCTATTCGGCTAGGGGTGCCGGCGTGCCTTCACCGGACCCGTTCGCGCAGAGCGCCGTGCAAGAAGTGCATGCGCGACCGCAGGGCAGACATGACTGACCTGACCAGTCGACGTCGCACCCGCGATATCTGGAAGAACAACAATGAGAATTCCCTGAGCCGACCACGAGAGGTGAGCACCACAACCGGCGTCCTGTGACGTGTTTCGCGATTCACCCAGTGAGTCTTGTATTCGTTGTACAAAGGCCGCATATCAAAGTCTCGACCGTTGGCGTGGGCCCACCTGGCAACGAATTCGGTCAGCAGATTGCCTACGGAGTAGCGGTTGTATGTTTCGTCATACGTGAAAATCCAATACTCGAGGACGCGTGGCCCGACAAGGTTGATCGAAGCGCAAATCGGCACACCATCCATCTTCACGAAGGTAACCAGTGGCACCGTTGACAGGTCTGTCTGGCTAGCAAGCGCAACGAAGAAGTCCCGGACTTCGTCTTCCATCAGGTACTTCGTATTCAGACCGCGATTAAGCGCCCATTGCCGCTTGTTCGCAAACAGCCAGTCCACGACTGCGACGGCATCGTCGAGAGTCGTGCACCATCCAAATTCGGCGCTGCCCATAGCACTGAGTCCCTTCCCATAACGTCGCAGGTTCCTTCGAAGCGATTGTGACAAGGTGCCCAGAAAGTCTTCCCATCGTGCGAATGCGCGCAAGCCTACCGAATATCCAGGCAGCACGTTCAATCGCTCCGGCAACAGCTTTTGCACCCACGACTGCGGCGCCGCCCGAAGCGCCTGCTGCAACAGACTGCCATCCTCGACGAACGGAATCTCCAGAACGTCCGCCGGAACCTGCATGACGGCGCGAATGCTTTCTGCAACGACGGATGCCGTCGCCCGTTCTTTGATAAGCGGCCCGCCGTACTCTTCGTGATTGCCGCAGGTCAATACTGTCGCGACGCGCAGAATACCTTTCCGGTTAATCGCAAGCGGCCATAGCGCCAGCAAGGTATCGTGGTCGTAGATCATGACGACAGCAACGACTGCGCCCGTGGCGATCGCACGTTTCGCTGCAAGTTCGCAGTACTGATAGGTGAGGCATGGAGTGTGGTCTTCGGACGCGGCTTGCAATGCTTGCCATTGAAGGCGGAGAGTTTCGAAAGACTCGGGTGTCTCGACGATGTGAACGGCGTATCGCCACAGCGTCACGCCGTGCGCTGCGGATAAATCGGCTGAGGCCTGAAAACCCATCTTACGGCGCCCCCTGGCGATCTGGCTTTTCCGGGCTGCCATTGACTCGTGCCACTATATAAAGCCCAGATGAGCGCCCACGATTTTTTTCCCCGCTGCAAATGAACCGCGCATATGGCTCAAAACCGGGTGCGCGCGCGCAGGCAAGGCAGTCCGACCGATGCTTTCAATCCTAACAGTCGGGGTCGCGCGAGTCCCTCGGGAATAGCCCCGATTCTTCGGACGGTTGAGAGGCCAAAGGCGACGTTACGAAGCTCGCAGGGGTTGAATGCGCATCCCGCGGCTTTACTCGTGCAACGGAAAAGCGCTATCTACTTCCGAATACTTCCGAAACTGGTGCGACGGTCTTCCGACGCCGCTAGCAGACATGCAAGACGGGCCCTATCCCAGTTTTGCAGTGCTTCTGCGTGCAGGGGTCCATGACGATCCAGCAGAATTCATTGCAAGATTTGCATGGGGCCGACTATCTTCGAAGGCGGATATCCGGGAATCCGGACACCGTCGACGGATTCGCGGAGATGCCATCGGGGCCGCCCCTAGCCCATGTGCTTCAAGAGCGCTTTCACGGCAACGGGCGGCGTCATCGAACGCGCGTGCAATGCCGTCGCCCTCGAGCTGGTTAGTGGGACTTCCCGCACGGATGCGGCCAAGACTTCTAGCAGCGATTGGTTCGACAACCGATCGTGTCGCTACCCACGATCTCGAACTCGATCTCGGCGACGCTGACGAACCCAAGGGTATCGGGGCGTTACCGCGCCTCGGCCATCATGGTCGCTCGGTTATACAACGGCGATGCCTGGCTGACTTTGGTTGAGTTCGTTGGCGTTGCATTTCGTCTCGCCTGCTTACCGTTTGTCACGACATAAGGGTCAACGTTGGCGAGTCGATGAACGTTTACACAGCCAGCACTGTCCAGTGCAGTGCACTTCCAAGGGAGGAAACCATGAAGAAGATCGTCGCAGCACTCGCATCCGTACTGCTCGTTACCACGGCACTCGCACAGACCACTGCGCCCTCGGACGCTGGCAAGGCACAGATGAAGGCAAATAGCGAGAAGAGTGAAGCACAGGCTACGGCCAATAAAAAGAAGGCTGAAGCTCAGAGCGACGCCGACAAGGCTCAGGCGTCAGCGAATGAGGACAAGGCTTCGGCTCAGGCCGACGCTGACAAGAAGGCCGCGAAGATGGAAAAGGCAACAACGCCGAAAGAAGCATCTGACGCACGCGGGGACGCCATGAAGGCGCAGGCCCGGGCCGACAAGAAAAAGCACGCTGCGCAGGCCAAAGCAGACAAGAAGAAACATGAAGCTGCCCAGGATGCAAACGTGGCTCAGGCGAAAGCCGACAAAGAGAAGGTCGAGGCACAAGGCGATGCAAACAAAAAGGCCGCCGACGCCAAGGTTGACGCCGCGAAAAAGCAGTAAACCCGGCGTTTGCCTGTAGTGGTCTGGAGCAGGTCAACACGCAACACAAAGTGAACCGTGATCCGCTCCGTGGGCGAGACCCCGTTCTCGCCCTTTTCTTCTTCTCCCGAAGCGCACGTCCGCATATCCCAAGTCCGTACGCCCTCTTGACGTGATCACACCCTCGCGTGAATGGCCACCGCCGAAGAGCAATTCTCACGTTCAGAAGTTGAAAATGGCTAGAGTTCAATCCTGCGGACGCCGTACTGCGCCGGAACGGGTAGTTCGGGCAACGAAGCCGGTCAATCCGGAAATCATTGTGCAACCGGCTGGCCCAGTGCTTCTGGACAACGAAGCGCAGTAGTCGTGTCTATCTCAACCGCGTTCAAGCGTTCAGATTCCCTCGACGCGCCCGGCCGTGAGTACGGGTCCGGTGGGTTGCCCGGTTGGCGATCCCCCTTGCGGTTCGAGGGACACCGCGAGCGTGGTCTGTGCGCCGAGCGCATCAAGATACTGCGTGACCGGTCCGAAGCCGAGGACACGCTTCAGGACGTGTACGTCACAGCCTGGAACCAGGCGGCCACGCTGCAACGACCGACGTCAATCCCGTCCAGCGCCAGAACGACAGGCTGTTCCATAGCCCCGCGCGGCGGCCCGTCTGCGTCCAGCCTAGCTGCAATCTGAAGATCGATTCCTTAATTCGCCCCGGTTACGAGAGCGACGGGTTAGTCGTGCATAGCAATCGCGTTATCGTAATGCGCTCGCGTGTCTGCAAGCCATGCTCATTCCGTGCCGCTCGATCAGCGAACCCCAGCCGCCCATGCTTCGGCATCAGCGCCTGCCGGGTTGCGCATTGGGTATGACGGATCCGTCGCCGCGCGCCACACGGACTCGGCGACGTCCTGTGCCCGGGTGATTGACGAAGAAGTATCCTGCAGCCCCGCGACAACTTTGCTGGCAAGATCGGCGTAGGCCGCGTGGTCGAAGCCGTGTATGCGGGCCCGCGTGTTCTCGCCAAACCTGGTGTCGGGGGCGTGCCCCGGCAGCACCAGTCGAACACGCACGTGGAACGGCTCGACCATTCGCCACGAAGCGCTCAGGCGCCTTGATCGCCGTGAGCATGCCAATCGTCGCACTCACCGAGTGACCTACAAAAATAACCGACCTGGTCGCCAGTCCTTCGACGATGTCCAGTACGTCATCCGCGTAACCGTGCAGGGACGCGTATCGGGCGGTTATAGGCGGACAGGCGTTCATAGGACCGCCGATGACCGGGTTAGAGCCGATTGTGGTATGGATGCTGCTGATGGCCCCATCATTGACCACCTCACTCCGACAAACGAGTCATCGCGAGCCCCCCCGTTTCCGTGTATCAGCTAGTAGCCGCTCCAAGGCACTCACATTCACTGGCTTGACAAGATGATGATCGATACCGGCATCCTTCGATTGGCGCCGATCCTCCTCTTGCCCCCAGCCGGTTAGTGCGATCAAGGTAACGTCGTGAAAGTCGGGCTTTTCGCGGACGCGGCGCGCGACTTCGTAGCCGTCCATTCCAGGCATGCCGATGTCCAGCAACACTACGTCGGCCCGATATGTGTCGAGTGCTGCTAGCGCCGCCGGACCATCGCGTACGACGCAAACGTCAGCGCCGTACAACTTGAGCAGCATGCCAAGACTGTCGGCTGCATCGTGATTATCGTCAACAACGAGAATGCGGTGACCGCACAACGCATCTGACGGTCGTGGCTGCTGGTCGAGTTCACGTGGCTGGCGGTTCTGAATCGATACGGGCAGCCGCACCTGAAACTCGCTGCCTTTACCCACGCCTTCGCTCCGCGCCTCAACGCTGCCACCGTGCATTTCCACGAGCGTGCGCACGAGCGTCAGGCCGACACCGAGCCCACCTTGGGCTCGGTTGTAGCTGCGCTCCGCCTGGGTGAAGAGGTCAAATATCCGCCCCAGCATCGCTTGCGGGATGCCCATGCCGTTGTCTCGTACCGTCACAATTGCTTCCGCGCGGTCGCGGCGAGCGGTCAGCAAAATCTGCCCTCCCGGGTCCGTGTACTTCGCGGCGTTATTGAGCAGATTCGCGATCACCTGTGCGATTCGGACGGGGTCAGCGTGAAGTACCAACGATTCGTGAGGCAAGCTGATGGTCAGCTGGTGGCCAGCTGCATCGATGAGCGCACGGCTCGTCTCCACGGCGCTGTGGAGCACGGTTGCAAGATCCACTGGCTCCCTGCGCAGTTCGATTTTGCCACTCGCAATGCGTGAGACCTCCAGCAGGTCGTCAATCAGCCGGACCATCTGATTAACCTGTCGCTCGAGCATCCCATGGATCTGTTCCGCGGCTTTATTGTCTGCTCCGGAAAGACGGAGGATTTGCAGGCCGTTGCGGATTGGGGCCATCGGATTGCGCAACTCGTGCGCGAGCGTCGCAATAAACTCATCCTTACGCCGATCAGCTTCCCTGAGCGCGTGCTCCGCCCGCTTGAGTTGCGTAGTGTCCTGCACGATACAGCAAGCTCCTATGATGTCGCCCGAATCGTTTTGCAGTGGAGCTGCACTAACGCGCATCCAGTATTCGCGCCCTTCATCATCCGTATAAAGCATTTCCATCCCAGGCATCACCGTCTCGCCGCCCAATGCCCGTATACACGGCCAGCTCTCTGGCGCACTCAGGTTCCCATCCTTGTCCCACACACGCCAATGCGAGTCGCGATCCGGCCGCCTCGATGGAATGGATGTGGGCATATATTGTTTCATCAAGGTGTTGTTCAGTGTCCAGACACCCGTCGCATCCATCACCCCGACACCAGCCGGCAGTTGTTCGATGATCGTCATCAGGCGCTTTTCGCTCGCGCGCAGCGCCTCGTTTGCCTGCGCCCGTTCGATCAGGTCAGCCGCTTGCCGCGCAAGGATATCGAACGCGTGAAACTCATGCTCTGAAGGCTCGCGAGCGTCGTACCAGTAAGTTGAAATGGTCCCGACCATCGCACCAGCCCGGGAGTACAGCGGCGTCGTCTGGGCCGCACGAATGCCCAGCTTGCGACACACAGCGAGTTCGTCACTGCCTGCCATGGTGCTGCATTGTTCGGTGTCGGGTACAACAATGCGATGCCCGTTAGATAGAGCTGATCC
The DNA here is from genome assembly GCF_900100565.1 of Paraburkholderia steynii. Classification (NCBI taxonomy): domain Bacteria; kingdom Pseudomonadati; phylum Pseudomonadota; class Betaproteobacteria; order Burkholderiales; family Burkholderiaceae; genus Paraburkholderia; species Paraburkholderia steynii. The sequence goes on from NZ_FNDI01000063.1 coordinate 9,441, forward strand.
GCACATTGTTGCCGACTCGAGATCGACCTGCTCCCATTGCTTCGCAGCATCCTTTGCAAATCCACGATAACCAAGCAACTCGAGTGCCTTGCTACCATCGACACGTCCTCGCAAGATGTGCATGGTGGCGCATGGCGAATGCATGAGACGCGCAGCAGCATCGATGATCTTGTCGTAAAGCACGTCGACTTGCTGCTCCCCGATGAGTTCGTTGCTGAGCTCATGCAGGAGACGGCTTTCCGCAAGGTCGTTCTCAAGCCGTCGCCGACTTTCGCGCTCAATTTCCAGCTTTTCCTTACGTAGGGAATCAAGCTCGGCAAGAAGGCTCTGGCTAGTATTGCCCAATTCGGATGCGGGATCGTCAAGCAGGCACTGGCCCAGTTCGCGGTGCGTTACTAGAAGATGTTGAATGTCTTCCTCGAACTTGAGTTCCGGATGAAGCTCCGTCCAGAAATGCGCAGTGCGTATGAATGCGAGGAGGAGCAGGAAATTTTCCGTTTGTGCCGGCCCGAGCGCACGGCGTAACGCATCTGAGCATGCCGACTCGGCCGAAGTACGCAAGAACATATGGGTCGCGCAAGCAAACATCGCCCATTCGAGCTCCGAATCCGGCTGTGGCATCACCGAAAGTGGCTCCTTTAACGAGGAGCATCGTTCGATGCAGGTCTGCAGTGACCCGGCGAGCGGCACCGGCCTTCGCACGAGGCGAAGGATCTCCTCTACAGACTGAGGAATGCAACAGGCGTCGCCGGCCACGCGCCCCAATCCGACCAGAAAGCCGACGTGTCGGACGATGCAGTAGCGCACTTCGCAGAATCGGGACAACCAGACGAACAGCCGTTCCTTGAAGAGTGATGGCAGCGGATTGTCGAGATAGCCGAAACACGCGAATCCCCATAGTTTTGCGGTGATGTCCGGATTCTCTGGCGTTAAACGAAAGAAATTCGGTAACACGCCAAAACGTTGACGCACTTCGTCGACCAGACTCATGGTGGTCATCCTCCGGGTTCGGTTCGACCCCACCGGCGACTGCTCACTGAGTGTCGCACCTGCAGAGGCGGAAACTGCCTATCTGGGTCCGAGTAACTCTATTCCGAAATTTTATGTCGAAGCAAACACAATGCCACAGCGTTGTGTGGCGGGCGTCTCGGGGTCGTATCGCGTGGCGTACAGATTCACGCCTTCATCGTGCGCGACGGGCACGCCCGTCATGACCGATCTGATGTCGGCGGGAATGAGCAGCCAGCCGTTCTTCGAACACGATACGTTCGTCAGGCAACAACCCCGACACGCTTTACGCGGACCGCGACGGCATCGGCTGCGTCGGTGAAGGTCACGCCGGCGCAGTTCGTCACTGTCTTCAACAAGGTCAAGTTGATCAACCCAGACGGCACCGCGCCACAGTCGCCGTTCGCCAAACCCACGCGTTTGAAGATCAATTCAGGGACGGTCGCGGTACTGGTGGAAGACAACGTCTGAGGCACGAACACGCACGCGTCCTTCCATTCACAATAGTGGAAGCACCGGCCCGATGTGTTTTCAGACGCTGCAGTCGGCCGCGACGAACGCGCGTTTGCCAGGGTCAGCGAGATGCGGAAGCCGGGCGACTGCGGGAGGTCCGGAACCCTGTGTCACAGGTCAGTTGTCCGCGTCAGCAGGAGGCTCCTCCGACAGCCAGTTGCGCACTTCGGGACGTACGCTGAAAGTTGGTGCATCCGTCCATGCCTCGAGCCACGATCGCCAGGTTGTCCATTGGTCGTCGTCCATGACGAACTCCTCATAGCGTAAGCCACACGGCGTTTCACTAACAAGGATGTAGGAGACGGCATGACCGTTCCAGTAAGCGACCAGGTTGTCAGTCAGGTCCGCTGTCACGCCGGCGCCATGGTCGTGCAGAACCTTCCCGATCTTTTCTTCAAACTCGTTACGGGTTAGCGCCATCATCGTCCTCTCTGTGTCAAGCGAGCACCGTCAGGGGCTGAGTCAGACGGGAATACGTCTCTCCATGTGGGCACCAAACCTCCGCGCGCCTGAAGATTCGATGCAAGCCGCCGAGCAATGCCTATGCCAGAGCCCGGCGCGCCCCCATTGCCCCAGCGGGTACATGCAGCTGCGGTTGCAAGGGACACAAATTACCTACCCTGACGATGAACAATCTCTTCCGGCAGTTGGCCCGACGCGCTGCATCCACTGGCTACCGTCCTCCGTATAAGAAAGCGCAACTCGCCACACATGTACCGAGGAGGTAATCATGAAGTTCATGCTGACGTTCACCTGGGCATCCGACGCCCGCATTCGCGACGAAGCCATCGAGCGGTTCCGGAAGACAGGCGGTCTTCCGCCGACGGGCGTCACGTTGCTCGGGAGATGGACCCGGGCGGACCTGAGCCGCGGTTTTGATCTGCTCGAAGCCGAAGACCTGAGGAAGGTAACTGAGTTCGCCTACATGTGGAGCGACCTGATGAAGCTGGACATCACGCCCGTCGTCGAGGACGACGATCTGAACGCCGTTTTCCAGGCTGTCGCCAGGTAGTGCGCAGACCGGACTCGATATAACTCATGCGATGCCCGAGTGCGGTGCTTCGGAACGTGTAACAAATAATGGGTGTACTCGTGACGATAGAAGTCGTACAGAAATATGATCTTCTGCCGGGCGTTGACCCGCAGGCCTATGCTGAGCTGATGAAGAAAGTGGTCGCCGCCTTGCTGCGGGCCCCCGGCCTCGTCGAGATCAATGCCAGGCGAAATCTGCTGGGATCGCCTCAGGTGCGGGCGACGAGCGTATGGCGGCGTCTTGCCGATTGGGAAGCCGCGCGGGAACATGAAGAACTCGTGGCATTGGAGGTCGAGTCCCGCCGCCATGTCTCGAACATGAGCGTCGAAATCTGGGAGCCATCGCCTCTGCTCACCGAGCCTCTTCGTCCAGAGCGCTAGACGGCTGCTCCCCACGGTGGCAGAGCGAGCCTGCACGGATGCCTGCCACCCGTGACGACAATGCGATAAATGTCCAATACCGCGCCGTGAGTATAGGCTCCCGGATCGACGCTGGAGGTCGCGATGGATCGCCGTCATTTTCTGCAGTCATCCACGTTCTTCACGATTGCCGCGGCAACCGGTACGATCCCGGCGTGCCGGGCCACGCCGGACATGGGAGCGTTGACGGACAAGGGCCACTATGTGTTTGCGCAAGGCGTTGCAAGTGGCGATCCCCGGGACGAGTCGATCGTGTTCTGGACTCGCTGCGTCCCCGCGCAAGGTGATGGAAAGGCTGTGTCGTTGCGGCTTGAAGTATCGACCCAGCCGGACTTCGCGCGGCCTGTCGCCACTGTGCCGTTGCGTGCGTTGCGCACTCACGACTTTACGGTCCGCGCGAAGGTCACAGGTTTGCATCCGAAGACCGCGTACTACTACCGATTCGTGGCTGGCAGCGATATCAGCCCCACCGGTGTGTCCCGTACCGCGCCGGGTCCCACCGATGCCAACACCCGGGTGCGCTTTGCCTGGCTCACCTGTCAGGACTGGAGCGTCAATCATTGGCAGGCGATGACGCTAATGGCCGACGAGACCGATCTCGATTTCGTCGTGCATGTTGGCGACTACATTTATGAGGCAGTTGGCTTGCGTACTGCCGATCCGGTGGAACGGGCGCACCCGCCGCTAAAGCTGCCTGACGGGCAGCCGATGCCGGGAGGAGGCATCTACGCCGACTCGCTCGATGACTACCGCACGCTCTATCGAACCTATCGGACCGACCCGCGACTGCAGGCGGTGCATCACCGGTTTCCGATGATCGCAATCTGGGACGACCATGAATTCTCAGACGATTGCTGGCAGGATCACCAGGTCTACACGAACGAAGAGAAGCGCGAAACGCAGCGTCGGCGCAATGCCACCCAGGCATGGGCGGAATACATGCCCGTCGATTGGAGCGACGTCAGATTCGCGGGCGAAAACAGCACATACGACAATATCCGCATTTACCGCGACTTCCACTTTGGTTCGCTGATGCATCTGGTCATGACAGATGAACGGCTTTATCGCGACGGCCATGTGGTCAGCGCAGCCGCGATAGCACAGGCCCGCGGCAACGACCCGATTCATGGCGATGACGCGGCGGGTTCGCGGTACTTCGTCGAACGAGGTGTCCTGCAACGCTTCGAGACACTCGACACCGCCCAGTTCGGCCGCCCGCCTTCGATGCTTGGCCCTGTCCAGACACAATGGTGGAAAGACACGCTCAAGGCATCCCCGGCGACCTGGAAGGTATGGGGCAATGAAGTCATGCTGAACCGGCTATGGGTGAACCTGCCTTCGGGCGGCAGCGGCCAGAACAAGAACCTGGTAGTCAACTGCGATTCGTGGGACGGCTATCCGGCACACAAACGTGAGTTGCTCGACTGGCTGAGACAGGAGTCGATTCGCAATGTCGTTGCGATCACGGGCGATCTGCACGCGTTTCAATGCGGCGTCGTGCGGAATGAACCGGATCTTTTGAAGGGCGAGCCCGTGCTAGTCGACTTTGTTTGCGCGGGGATCAGCAGCACGTCTTTCTATACGTATATCAAGGCGGCGTGGAAAGGGACACCACTCGCGCCGCTGGTTGCCACGCCAGCAGCGCTGGACGACCTTCTTAAAGCCAACAACCCGGACCTTCGATATGTCGATCACGACGCCCAGGGATATGCATCGGCGACGCTGACACCGGAGCGCTTTGTGGTTGTATTCAATAAAGTGAAGCGGGTCGACAGTCACGGGATGGCACCGGCGGATCCACTGCTTCAGCGTACCCGATTGACCGTGTTAAAGGATACTGCTGACGTGCGGATCGGATAGTTTGCGGACGATCGGCAGGCTGACACTGTGCGGCGCAGCAGCACATGACGAAGAGTTTATCGGCAGTATCTATTGTTGCGAGCGCAACTGCAGTCCACTGCAATCGATGGGGCGGGCACTGGTCCCCTAACCTGCAGTCTGCACTGCTTGGCAACATACTATTCAAACTGCGATTACCCGCAAGACGTGCGGCAAATTCGTTGCGAAAACAGGCTTATTGTTCGCTGACCCACCCGTCCTCCGTCTGGACAAGCGGCATCCGCAGGGGCGCACGCCCCGCTCCAGTGATAAGCTTGCCCATGTCGGGATACGCCTTCTGGACTGCCGGCTGCCTGACCCATTCGGGCTGTTCTTCAAGGCGATACTGGTAAGTCACAATCGTCTCGGTCACGCCCGCAGTCGACCTGGGGGTTGTCCACCCGACAATCTTGTCGAGCGCCAGCCGACCGTAGCAAAGGCAACCTTTGTCGTCGATAAACTTCTTGCCAGCGTCAGTTTTTTCGAAGCGCTTTCCGGGCACTCGAACACTGCCTACCTTCACCGTTGTATCCGTTTCGACGAGTACGCCCGCGCGCGAGAGAGCCTCGAGGCCGTCCGGTCCACCGGAAACCCCTTGCAGTGCTTCTATCTTCGCAACCGGGTACTCTACTGGCAGGTCGTCAATGCGGTAGCACTGGGCGTCGCTGCGCTCAAGCGCGGCGGATACGGCCCGGGCAAAGTTTTCGGTTGTTGCTTCCTTTTTGCCAGACGAGCAGGCCGAGAGAGCAAGACAAACGCCGACGAATCCGGTCGCAAGGATATGTCGTTTGACCATGGGTTTCATGCGTTCGTGACTGTCGCAAGAATGATACGTCAAACGGGTATATTCCGGTGCGTCGCATGCGGCCACTAGACGCTGCCAGTCCTCCACCCTGCGAGGCAGACATGGCCATCAATATCCGAGCGACCCTAGCCCGAGTCGTCAGGGTCACCTGAGCCGGTACCCCGCGCCGCGCACTGTTACGATCTGCTCCGCGCCGATCTTGCTTTGCAAGCCATGCACATACGTTTCAACCTTATCGCTGCCGCACGCCTCGCTCGGGCCATCCAGTCTCTCCCTGACTTCCGAGCGCGTCAGAACGCGCTTCGGTTCCTCGATCAGCGCCTGCAGCAAGTCAAACTCTTGCGGCGCGAGCACAAGCGGCTCCCCTTTAAGCGTCGCTTCCCGCGTAGCCGGGCGCAACGACAGATCGCCGTGCGCATACACAAGGCCAATCTGCCTGGTGTAGCGGCGCAATGATGCGCGCACTTGCGCAGCGAGTTCGTCGATCCCGAAAGGTTCGACAAGATAATCGACCTTCTCGAGCCCGGACATGCGGCACTCTCCTGCATCCCGCTCGGTGAGAACGAGCACTGGCATGCTGCAACTGCGCACACGGCGGCGTAGCCCGATGCCGACAGTTTCCAGAAGGCCATCATCGACCAGAAGCAGATCGTAGCTTTCGTGGTCGAGCAACGATTTGGCTTCGGGTCCATTACGCGCCCAGTCGATCGCATAGCCCGCTTCATGCATCATAGCCACGATAGGCTCGCCAATCATTTCATCATCTTCGATCAGCAACAAACGCATGGCACTATCGCTCCCTGGACCGCATCATTGTCGGGAACTCCAGCTTAAGGCCACCTTAAGCGTCGCTTCACCCAGACGCGTCACGCCGGAGCTGGAATATCTTCAGGCAAAGTCGACAGCTCATTTGCCCTACCGGCAGGCGACGAACATGCTCAAGGAATTGCTACCGCTGGACAAGGGCATCTCGTCGAGTGGCATCCGGGATCGGATTCTTGACCGATGGCAGCCGCGGTGGCAACAGAGTCAGATCCATGAATCGCGAGTGCGTGCTGAACTGCGAGGCCACTGAACCCGGCAGTAGTGTGTTCATTCATGCCCTCACTGCCATCCATCCTGGCGAAGAACTGTTTATCGACTACAGCCTCGTGGCTGACGGCGAGATCACCGACGACATCTGCACACAGTATGCGTGCCACTGCGGCTCTGCCTTATGCCGTCACTCCATGTTGACCGAGGCGACCGCTGGCTGGCTTTTGATCTCAATCCGGGTCCGGGATTGCCCACTCCGCTCGACGGTGGTTCGGCCGGACCGTCAACGAAAGGGTGGGTGCCGCCGGCTAACTATTCGCCGTGCGGAGCCCCGGGCGCAGGCTGAAGCAGCCAGCAAGAGTCTTACGTCTTCGCCGTCGATGGGCATCAAGTCGACATAGTGATCACCGGCTTGAGATGACCATCCTGGATCATTTCCATTTCGATTTAATTAGGCATCCAGATAAAATCGCTGCTGATCTGATTTGTGTCAAATCATAGGCAAGGGCAGGTGCATAATGGTGCCGACGGAGTGAATCGTGCGACGCCTGAAGCAACGATGCCCGAGCCGGCTACGGGAACAGGATCGAGAGATAATCCCGCCTGCTATTGAGAATCCGCAGCACGTCGATCCGGTCGCCGGCCTCGACGACACGATAGAAAATCTGGTAGTTACCATGCACCCGATGCCGGATCCCACGTTCCTCGTAGCGCGGAATGAGCGGGAAAAGCAGCGGCGTGTCGGCCAGCGTCATGCATGCTCGTTCCAGTTCTTCCACAAACATCTCGGCGCGCTTCGGGCTACCCTTGTGCGCGATAAAATCGCCGATTTCTTCGAGGTCAAACTCAGCGTCATCCGTGATATCGACGAACATCAATTCCCGTCCGACATTGCACGATATTTGGCCTTGAGCCGACCGAACACTTCCTGCGCCGGTTTGCGACGGCCCTCGTCAGCATTCGCGATTGAGCGCTCGAGGCTGGCGTCCAGCGCAGCAAGCTGCGCCTCGCGATCCTGAATGAGCCTAACACCTTCACGCAGGACTTCGCTTTTCGAGCCGTAGCGGCCAGTCTCAACCAACGCGGCAACGTAGCTCTCAAGCTGTTTCCCAAGGTCTGCACTGATCATGTTTGCGCCTCCAATCTGGATGCGTCCATGTTAGCGCAGTTATTAACAGTTATCAAACCGGCCCGACCTGTTTCTAGCTGCCACGCAAGGCACGTCGAGCCTGCATTCGTTTTGAGCCGAAGCTCGACTCGATCGCGTCCGGGGTTTGCCTTGTCGTTTCCTAGCGCATTGCAGCAAATCCGCGTGCAATCAAACCCTTACAGGCATTTCCGCCTGGGTTATCCACAAGCTCATCCACTTTTTCTGTGCATAACTTTCATCGAAGTGTCATGTGATAGGAAGAAAACCCCGTCGAATTAAGGAGGTGCAAACGTTCGGTCGATGGGGATAACCTCGAAAGCCCGGCTCCTCCAGCCTCCGACAGAAACATCACGTTTCCGCTGGTTACGGCTCCGGAATCCACACCATGGGCTATTGGCCCCGTTGCGTTCGGCGCATGCCGCAATCGCGACAACGCGGTGGAAGAGCGACAGCAGCGATTGATCGTGCGCGGTTGCGAAAGGATCGGCGCGAGCATGCGGCCCTTGTGGACCGGTCGTCGTGAGCCGGGACAAGCCGCGTCGCGCGCGCCATAAGTCGAAAGTGGACGACCATGGTAGATGGTAGCCAATGCCCGGCATTAGTTGACTAGTCGCGGCAGCGTCTGGCGAACCGAGGTCTATCTGCGGCTCATCAACTGCTCCAAGGCGCGACGTGGACCCGGCGTTGAGTGATTCTCGTTGCCCAGCACAAGCTCGAAAGATTGCGCGTGCGCGGCGACCGGCAAATATCGATGATCATGTCCCGTGCTGGGTATCATGCGCGGCCAGGCGAACACGCTCCATGAACGATAACCACGAACAGCGCGATCCAGGGTGACCAGGTGCGGGGACTCGTAGGAGCGTCATGGTCCGACGGTCGCTGTCAGTGGCTCAAACCGGCGAATTGAGGCAGGAATGCCCGGGAGCTCGTGGTTTTGACAGCGCACCGATTCGGCGACACTCTCCGGCGGCTACGGTCGATCGCCTTATGGACCGTCGCGCTTCCTGAACTGGCCCGAGATTCAGGAACCTGGTCATCGGTCGTGCCGACGTTTTTTGATACAGTGCCGACCGGGCCCGCAGCCGTTGAAGGACCGGCCAGGTCGGGGCGGTAGCGAGACGGGCTGCCCCCGGGGCCGGGTCATGGACGTCGCCGGCGCACGGCCCGACATCCGTCAAAAACATCAAGAAGGCAAAGCGCGTGATTCCGGTCCGCTCCCCATCTGGCCGCCTGCTGGCGCGCCTTGGCTCACCCCGTGCGGTGATTGGCGGCGCTCTGGCGACTGCGTTCGCCATGCTGACCGTGTGTGCTGTGCTCCTCTATGACGGACGGCAGGACGCGCTCGAGCATGCCCGCGACGCGTCACGCAATACGCTGTTAGTCATCGAGCGGGACATCCTGCGTAACGTCGAACTCATTGACCTATCGCTGCAGGCCGTTGTCGATGGCGTCAGACAGCCAGAGGTAATGGCGCTGCCGGCGCGGCTACGCGATGCGGTACTGTTCGACCGCGCCACAACCGCGAAGGATCTCGGCTCCATGCTGGTCCTGGATGCCGCCGGAAACGTGCTGATCGATTCCCGTTCCGAGGTGCCGCCCCACGTGAATCTGGCCGACCGGCGCTATTTTACACTGCATCGCGACAACCCGGCCGCGGGCCTCTACATCAGCGCACCGCTGGTGTCGCGGATCCGCAAGGGCGACCCAATCATTGTGCTGAGCCGGCGCATCAACAATCCGGACGGCTCCTTTCGGGGCGTGGCGGTCGGCACCCTCCGGCTCGAATACTTCCGCAGGCTGCAGTCGGGGCTGAAGCTCGGGCCCCGCGGCACGATGGCGCTGATCCATACGGATGGGCACCTGATCATGCGCGCGCCCTACGACCCGCAGGTCATCGGGCGAGACCTGACGGGCACCGGACCGTTCTCGAAAATGATCGCCCAGCCCGAGGGCTCGTTTGCAGACCGGGCCTCCATCGATGGCATCCGCCGCGTCTATGAATTCCGGCACCTGCCGGGCCTGCCCCTGATTGTCGAGGTTGCACCGGCCGAACCGGACATCTACGCCGCGTGGTGGGAGCGGGCAATCCGGCTCGGCACGCTCATGGCAGCGTTCGCCCTGACCTTTGTCGGCGTGTCCGTGCTGCTTGCGTCGTCACTGGCACGCAGGGCGAAAGCCGAACTGATGCTGACGATGCTCTCGCGCACCGACAGCCTGACCGGCCTGCACAACCGCCGCGCGCTCGACGAGCTGCTCGACCGTGAATGGCGCCGGGCCAGTCGCGTGGGCGAGTCGCTGTCGATCCTCTTTGTCGATATCGATCACTTCAAGCTCTACAACGACACCTATGGTCACCAGGCGGGGGACGACACGCTCGCCACGGTGGCCAGGTGCATTTCCGAAAACATCCGGCGGCCGGGCGACAGCGCGGCTCGCTATGGCGGTGAGGAATTCGTGATTGTGCTGCCCCACACCGACGCAGCGGGCGCCCTGGCGGTCGCCGAAGCGATCCGCAAGGCCATTGCGCGGCTGGGTATTGAACACGCGTCCGCCGCCTTGGGGCATGTCACAGTGAGCATTGGTGCCGCGACCTGGCAGGGGCAGGTCGCCGATACTGTGGCGTCAGTCATCAGGGCCGCCGACGAAGCCCTGTACAGCGCGAAGGCGGCCGGGCGGAACAAGACTTTCGGCACGATTCTCGCTTGATCTCAGGGCGCTGCAGCGGTCCGGCCGCGCGAACGGGGAGCGTGGGCCTGGTATCGCTGCATCGCATGCACTCACCGTGACGACTGTCAGTGCGTGATCTGTCGCGATGAGCGTATCGACATAGGCTGCTCGCGAGGCTGGCGCCTCAGCGTGCTGCTTGCCGCAGGCACGCCAGACACGACCGGCAGCAACCGGTCGGGACAGTGACTTATACACCTTCCGGCAACGTTGTTGACGCCAGAAATTCGCGCACACCGAGTAACTTTAAAAACTTTCCGGGGGCGCAACTGGGTATAAGGTTTGTCGCTCAAAATCCCGTAACTCTGCTGCGGGACCTGTGCGGCTGAGCGAAGCCGCGGACAAACAACCCTGGCTTCCAACAGCGGGATCTTCTTACAAGCGTTAACAAAATGAGTTCTGCAGTTTTCGCCAGCAGATGATGCAGCAGGCGATTTTCATGAAGGCTTCGTGGATAAATGCAAGGCGT
>NZ_FNDI01000061.1:0-24299 GCF_900100565.1 Paraburkholderia steynii
ATCCCGCCCATTGCTGGCAAGCGCGGTCGCCCGCTTTCGAAGCCCCGCATTGTTCAGGGAGATCGGGGCTACGATCACGACAAATACCGCCGTCCGCTTCACGCCGCCGGCATCGTCACTGAAATCGCCCGACGCGGCGAGCCGCACGGTAGCGGACTGGGCAAAACACGCTGGGTTGTCGAGCGCACCATCTCATGGCTTCACAACTTTCGACGACTGCGCATCCGCTTCGAACGCCTTGCATTTATCCACGAAGCCTTCATGAAAATCGCCTGCTGCATCATCTGCTGGCGAAAACTGCAGAACTCATTTTGTTAACGCTTGTTACAACAATCACTCCGTCGAGATTCAAATCCGAACAAACCTGCAACATGCTTGGGCGACCGCGGTCGAGACGGTAGGAACGCTCATTGGGCAGGGCCTGAAAGCCGATCAGGGGGAGAAGGTCTGGCTCGACTTTTTTGCCTTAGTTTCCGCAGCTTTTGCCGTCCGCGAGGGCGTCGACGGTCCTCGCGATTTTCAGGAAATCCAAGCGACACTGCGAGAGATGGAGCGCGACCTGCATGTCATCGATCGGCTCACTGCGTTCCAGCGCGTGATGAAAGCTGCAATTGCCGATCCCGAGCGGCGTCTGGCGGCGTATTTTCTGATGGTACTTGATGCGCCGAACGAAGAAGTTAATGTTCTGTCATATGCATCCAACGAATTTGATCGAGCGACGGCGGAGTACAAACGAGTGGAAGAGGCAGCGAAGCCCGGGGTCGATGCAGTGCTGGTCGTCGCTGACTCGGCACACGCGTTGAGAGTCGCTTACCCGAACTATTTCGGCGACACGTCGCTATTCATCGCCGAGCTTCAAAACATCATCGCCAACGCATAGGCGATCCTGCTGATACGCGGCCCCATGCAAGTGTCACCGTTGGGACAATAATTGTGGCGCAACGCGCCAGGCCGGGGGGCTCGAATAGCTTCGCTGGCGCCGTTCCCGAACTCAGCAAGCTCGTCCTGCTTACGGCCCTCAACGGCGAACTGTCTTCATTCACCTCCGCTCGCTAACACGCTTCAGATGCAAATTTGAACCGAGGACAGCGATATCCGGATGTGCTCCGAAATCAATCGCATCTCCGATGGAAGCCCTGCGCGATAGAGGCTTCAGTCTCGTCATACTCCTTCAGTTTTCTCGTCGTGAAAGCTAAACTCCCATCCCTAAGGCAGTCATTCCAGTCTTAAAGCCGCCGACGTCAGCAATCCGCAGCATCATTGACGTTGAAGCGAATCACCTCGATGTCAGCAATGCCGATAAGCCTCCATCGTGCATCCGGCACGTTACGACCCTAAGTGGACCAGCAGCGCGCCGAAGGTCAACGACTCGTTACAAAGTGGAGCAGCCGTTCGCGCGGCAAAAACCGCGGACGGGACATTAGCCTACAACCGACTTTCAATCGTACGCGCTGACAAGCCCGCTCACTGCTGCAGACCGGCCGTACGTAGGAGAACGGCGACAAACCGTCGCTTCCAAATTCAACGAATGCAGCATCTCATGACTGCTGTCGTTGGTCGCGCCTGCTCGACCGCTACCTCAGATCCCGGGTCGCGGCCGGAATAAGTTGGCACCTGCGCAATGAGTCGGCGATAAGACAAGGGGAAATTTCGTGGACAAGGTTGCTGATACTTCAATAGCGGCAGCCGCCGAGGCCCAAAACGTGCTCGGTGCATGGGGCGTGGAAAGGCATCGGCGGCGCAGGTGAGTGAACGGTGTTGAGTCATTCCTCGGTGACAAGCAGATATCGTTTGACGTTCACTAAAATCTGAATATTCAATGAAGAAATGAGCAAGAATTTTTCAATAATGCAAATTTCTGATCTTCATAAGCTCGATTTTCAAGGACTCTCCTGTTATCAGGATCCGACGAACACGGTCTGGCTCAGGTTGTCCGCTCTTGTCATTAAAAGAGTCGCCGGTGCAGGCGCCAGTAAATTCATTCAAGCTTTTTGAGACGGATTCCTTATTGAATTTAGTATATTGTTTGTCCAAATATTGAATCATTAGTTCGATTTTTGTCTGAAATCCAATCGCGTAGTAGTTCGCAGCAGTTTTTGATCGGTCCTCGCTGGTCCAATATTCACAGGCGTACGCCTCCAGTTTCGATATTGACTGCGATAGCTCCTCTATTCTTTTTGATAAATCTTGTGATTTAATGGTGTATCGTGTTCTCCAATAATTTGTAAATATTGCTACTGCGGCCCCGATAAGGGCTGAGATGACGCTTATCGAGTATTTATCCATTTTTCTTTCCCGCATCTCGGATATACTGCAGAATACGAATTGCGTAGATTTCGTTCTGAGAAATGATGTTGAGTCTTGACTCGAGTTCCGATGCAGTAATTCCACGGCGCACAAGCCCACCGAAGGCGGCTTCTAAAAACGAGTCGGCAAGCCCATATGTGCCGTCTAAGTCGATTGTTACAATATCGGCTTTGTCGAGTGATTCCGCAATTTGATTTGAAAACGCTTCTCCCGAATGCGGACCATCATTTATGAATCGACCGGCTGGGAATGGACTGAAATCCTTTGCGATTGAGATCTCGACATGTTGAGTCCGCGTCCTTTTTCTTGATATATATTGAAATGATATTTCAATTGATGTTCCCTGAAAAATGGCGGTTTGGTCTCTCGAAAATCGATCCTCTTTTTGTGAATAAGCGACGCTTCCGTGGCGACTTTTTATGCGGAGCGACTGGAATGTTCCTCGCTTTGTAGTTTCAACGATACTCGCTATCCCTAGGCCGCGCCCCGGTTGGTTGATAACGGAGTGTCCGCTTGCGGCTGCTTCAATCAATTTGCTGTCCGCATCGCTATCGGAAAAGAGCTCACGCCGTGTATCCGGAGAGATCTTGTCAAATATCGATTTTGGAATCGTAACCCCGTAATCAACAATCGAAATTTGGGCGATCGATTCGTCTACAACGGCAATAGCGATCCGGCATTCGCAATTTGATCCTCTCTGGAAATTGATGGGATACGCATGGTGAATGATGTTGGAAATAAGCTCAGTCGCAGCAGCGTAAATCTCCGAAAGTAAAGTTCTTTCAATATCAAAATTATTATTTAACGTGTCAATCAGGCTGACGGCAGCCGATAGATTAGATTCTTGATACTCCCATTCCTTTACTTCTTCCATTTCTTATCCCGGTAAAGATCGTTTAACCTGATCGGCAAGTTTTCTAGAATTATAAACGCGCTCACCCACCTTGGTTGTGCATTCAAACGGGGTTCTTGCTGTCTCAGGCCCAAGCGGGCCGCAAGTACGCGTCGGCGGCGCGGGGACTCGTCGCTCATGACCGCTGAGAGGCGAGCGCCTGGAGCGCGTCGTAGAGCCGACTGACCAAAGCCGGCACCGCCGAAGATACGACACTGGCTCTCTGCGTTCGAGTGACAGCTTGCGAAGTGGAACTGCCTCTTGATTGGCATGGCAACGCAACGGATGAAGGTCGCCTTCTGGCCGGCTATACTCATTCACCTAAGCCGCGCGTAAGCTACCGTTTAAAATTTCAACGGCAGATCTGCAGTACCTTCATTGAACTGGTGCTCTCGGCCAAGAGGGGACACTCGTGCGCTCGCATACCTAGCCACTTGCATGGCAGCTTCGCACTCAGCAAACGGTCATTCGTCTCCGCAAGCCATGAGTTCATTACTGGCCATACTTGCACCCGTATTGATGACGCTATTGAGGTTGAGCGCCCGCGTCCCGGATTGAGTTAGGGCCTTCTATAGTCGAAGTACGAAGGCGTACCAGTGACAAGTCTTCGTCGAGAAGGCTTTATAAGAACGCAGATCGGTCGTACGTGAAAAAAGTGATAGGCAGACAAGCGTATGCTTTTCGCGTTCGAAGTGAACTATTCAGTCGGCATTCCCGTTCGACGCCGGCGGGCTCTGTTTGCTCGAGCCGACGGGTGGCTTGTTTCTGGGAGATTTGCGCAGGGTCTTTATTTTGTCCGTCTTACGCGCTGCCGGTTGCTCGACGAGTTGATCAGGATCGAGAAGGCGCGCGACCGCCTCAGAGACGCTTCGCATCTCGGCGCTTTCCTGTGCGAGGCGTTGCACATTTTGCGCATAGTCCTGAAGCGCATCGCATAGTGTCGATGCGACTGTGAAGGTTTCGCCGCCGGCCGTTGAGCCGCAGGCATAAATTCGAAAATCCTCACACGTGGTCCAGATGACGTCCGCCTGTATCCGCCCCCGGCGAGGAGCCGCGCAAACGACCTGACAAAGGCTGCGCGCGAGGTATTCGACTTCCGGTTCATCCTTGCGTTGGTCGTCTAGGTCAAACGCCCGGTCGTCAGTAAAGAAAACGACTTGGGATGTATTCGATGGGCACCCCACAAGAAAGCATTCGACAGTGATAGACCCATCCTTCGTGAAACGGAGTCGCGGGGGACACGCTGCGAGCGACGATCCTCGGCAAGTTGTGCAGACGGTGCGTGCGCGGGTCAAAGGCTGATGCTTTCTCCAGCACGGAGGATGCAGAATTGTCGTGAAGTGCCTCAATAATGCACTGTCCTACCTCAAAGGCATCTTGAACCGACCCGCCATGAAGAATGCGATTATAGAAAGCAACGGCCGATGCTCTCGCAGCCCCATTCGTGACTAAGGCTGTCGTTCCGATTGCGGCAGGAACAATCTCTACCACCGCTTCGGCCAATTCCTTGGAATTGCACGCATTGAAATAGACCAGTTTCGGCGGTCGCTCGTATTTTAGGAAGGTTCGGAGCATGGCGCCCGTCACCATCACTGGATCTCCCCTCTCATTCGCGAGAAGCAGCTGGCCGCTGTCACCGTGCCCGGAAAAATGTACGATATCTGGTTTATTAATGAGCAATTCGAGCGGCAGTTGCTCAACAGGTAAAGCGTCGCGGTAAGCCTTGCCGAGCCAGACGCGGACTGCCGACCGCGTTGGCTCAGTCAGCTTAAATTGGACGGGCCGCTGGGTCTTTCGCTGAACGACTTGCGCCCTCGGCAAGACCTGTTGAATGACCACTGCTCATAGACGTGGTTCGACGGAAAGGTAGTTTCAGTGTCGCTAGGGAATGGGATCGATGCGTGCAGAGGCTGGCAACAGAGGGGCGACATTCCAAGGTAACGGTTCATCGATGCGGTTTATCGGATGATCGGCAATACGCTCGATAACGTAATGCAGAGAAGTCTTCGGGATCGATACATTCAGGTGTGCCGTCGACCGCTTCACGCGCCGCCGCCTGCGGCCTGCCGGACAGCGCACGACGCGTTTTCACGCAACCGACAGAGTCATAGCGTGCCTCGAAACCCTCTCTGATTTATGCATCGATACGGTCGGAGTCTCACGCTCCAGAGGGCTCCCTGGCCGTCGCTTCGCCTAACCTCCCGGTGTGGATAATCGTGACTATATCTGAAGCTTCAGATATTCACGAACCATGGCTGCCCTCCTAAAGTCCTAAACCTGTGTGAGACGGAGTTCCGCTGACAACTCAGCGTTGTTTCTGGCTCCAGCCCGCCCGTGGATGGCGCGAAGATGGTTGTTGACGGTGGACGGTGCGATGTCCAATACTTTCGCGATCTCCTTGTGGGTAAAACCGGACGCAACCAGTTCAGCGACCTCGCGTTCACGATGAGTGAGATTGTCGATCGGCTCCCGCATTCGCGCCTTCAGGAAAATCAAGCCATTGGTGGGAAATGGAGCAACTACTATCCGATCGCCCGAAAACGGCTTATGCGGGTTTTCAATCAAACGTTGAAATAATGGCCGCGGTAAAACGTGGTTGGTTGAGCCAGGCCATTCCGATTGCATCGCGCAATGAAAACGCGGTTCTGCGAGACACAGCAGCCCACCCGGATCAGCGACTGCGACCCCCCATCGGTCGTTCCCGCTTGTGTTTCGGATACGCTCAGCCTGCAGGTGCTGACTGACCTTCATCGCCTCCTGAAGATGGGGGAACGCCAATTGAATCAACGTACGGTGCTGCTCCGAAAACCCCTTGTTCTCGTACGCACCATAGAGTGATATCGAAGCTGCATGGCCGGTGCCCGGGTTGTAAAGGCCCGTGATCAAGCCCTGCTCATGTCGGTATCGACGAGCGTAAGCTTGCAACGCCCGTGAATGTGAAGAACGATCTGCGAGATTGCAGTTCAATGTCACACCTGAATGAGCCATGCAATAAAAAGCAACCTCATCATCCTCGCGCACCAAATTATAGTCGTTCAGGCTCTCCGTCGAGTCGTTATACAAATACGGAGCGTGAAATACAATGCCCTGCGAATCGACAACTCCGTTCGCCCAGCGGGCAATGTCGAACGGTATTGCCCCTCTTAGCAGGCGTAATGCTTGCAACTGAAACTCTTCGAAAGGCGTTTCGCGAGCGCAACGATATAGCGCTAACAAGAGAGTATTCAACTCGTCCATTGCCGACCTCTTCTTGTTTTCCGTGGTTGGTGCTCGCTGACGCGCAGCTTTCCAAAGTATAGCCACAGCCAACAAATCGCTGTCTCAGGGCTAACGCCTAGACAATTCGATTTTTGTCAGACGATTGACAGGATCGTGACGCAGCCTCGGTTAAATCCGGGCCGCAAGAAATGCTTGCAGCGCTTCCGGTCGATGTCGTCGCTGTGCGAAACCAGATGCTGTATCGATGCACATACCGCAGTGCACGCGAAAGATGGCACTGATCAGATCTTTAGCAATCGCTCCACTGAATACATGACACACCGCGCATAGTGAATTTTGATCATGGACCCCTTCGCCAACCTTTCCCATATTGTTCTCATGAACTTCGAACGTGGGGCGTGGATTTTGATATCGGTAACCGGGTATTGCAAGTCGGGCATATGAATCGCCAATTCTGCTCGCTGGATTCCCAACGACCTTTTCTTGGTCGCCTTGCGACTTTCTGTAGTGGTAGAGGCGGGACATCTCGCGCAATGCCCGTACTCAACTATGCGCTAGTGTCATCGCTAAAAGAGTGATGGTAGATCGAACCGAAAAAGCCGAGGTACGCACTTGCTACGCGTGCAGGGCTAGTGCATGTAGTGCCCAACATCTCGGGTAGCGATAGCAAATTCTTGGCACAGACTCGTGATGTCGGTCACCTGCCGCGTATCGGGATTGCTCGTTTGCATGCCACGCAACGAGCGGACGGTTTAGGCGGGCGGGGCGTGTTATGCGTTTCCGGCAAAGCCTTCAGCCTCGTCATCCTAGGCTAGGGGGCACGTCTTAAGGAGAGGCGCAGCATGAACAGGATCGTGTTGTGGGGATTCTCGCTGGCGGCATTGGTTTCTGGCTGTGGCGGTGGCTCTGATTCATCGTCGCTGGCGGGGGGGAGTACCGCCTCGCCCTCTCCAGGCACCGTCGTTCCTACGGCGGAGACAAATGGCTCGTATTTGCTCACAGGTGCAGATACAACCATTGCAGGAATTCCGGTTCCGCCGCCTCCCAGTGACGCTGCAAATTCTACGCCGGCCGGCATAGACGTGGATAGGAACGGAGTGCGGGATGACGTCGACCGCCTCATTGCTACCGCATTCGGTTCGAATGGACAGGCTTACACAGCGATGCTGACAGCGGCCAAGCGCCTCCAAGCCATTGTAGCCCCAGCTTCTCTCGACCAGGCATCTATCCAGACCCTGGTCGATTCGGGAGTGTCGCAGTCAAGATGTCTTGCCGTCACCTCATTCGCGGGCGACTATGCTGCCGCCTCGCATGCACTGCAGGTTGTTATAGGCGCTACTTTGAACACTCCAGATCGGATAAAGCGCTATCAAGATCGGGTCAGCAAGACTTCCGCAGTCATTGATATTGATCTTCCGGGAGCATGCTGATGACCTCGATCCAAAGAAATATCTGCCGTCGCTTTCTGGTTGCGTTCGTCGCCCTTAGCGTCGGCGCGACCACCGTAGCCGCGCCCTTAAGCGGTACGGGTATTCCTAATTGTCCAGCAGCAGGCTACTCCGTTTACTACGTTAATGGTGTAGACAACACTCCAGAGGACGCCACGCTATCCGCAATAACACTCGCGAGCCTTGCTTTGCCAGCCGCCTTGGATTCTTCGATTCTCGCCCGAACTAAAGTACGCACCATCTACAACGCAACCGACGGTATCCCGCTGGATCTCCTTGAATCAGCGGGCCAAGTGGTTACAGGCACCGTCACCAATACTAGTGCGTACCTGACAGCGGCCTGGGTAGGAATATTTGGTGGGTTATTCCTGCCGATACCCGGCCTAGATGGCGTACTTACGAAATTCGTCGACTCTTTTCGTGCCGCAGTCACTAAAGTAATCAGCTCCGCGTCGGTCAGCAAGGTACTGAATGACGCCGTCCCAAAGATCGTCGCCGACCTGAATTCAGGTCGAGTGGTCGTTGTCATCGCTCATTCACAGGGAAATTACTACGCCAATCAAATCTACGACGCAGTGAATTCTCAGGTACAGCCGTCGAGGATGCCGCTGCTACGTATTGTCAATGTTGCTTCGCCCACGTCGCTCCACATTAGCGGCCTGTACGTGCTCAACAGCACGGATGTGATAACAGGTCTGAACAAGGAACCCATCACGTTTACGCCTGATGGTATTAGCCTTCTGTCGACGCTCTCTTTCAATCGGGATTCTTTCAAGGACATGTTGGGCCACAATTTTGTCACCACATATCTATCCTCAGTTCCAGGGAATGGGACCACGCTTTTAAATCAGATAGTACTAGCAATACAAACGGCGGTTAGCAGAGGCCTTATAGCAGCGGTTGAAAACTGCCCCAGTGGTGGCGGGTTCTCAAACGTGAACCTGACTTGCAAACGCAACCCTGACGGCTCTGCGCTTCTCTCAGGACTGTATACAGCCGAACTACTCCCTGGAGAGCAAATAACTGCTGTGGATTGGTCTGCACAATATTTATCGGGGTCGACTGGTAACTGCCAGACTCCCACATATGCCGCGCCTACGGGGGCAAATTTGCCACCCGGCGATTACTCGAACACGAATTGCGTGCCTTCCGCAGGGTTGAATCTACACCCGGTCTACTATGCGACGTGTCACAACCCGTTAAGCGGCGTGCCACGAAATATCTGGGTCACCTTGAATAGCACCGTTCCCAAGACTTATTTGAATTCAGGTTCAGTACTTATGATGCTTTGTCGAGCAACGACGGCGAACTTGAATAGCACAATCCCCCCCGGAGCACGTCCTAATGTCTCACTGGACACCTTGATAGCCTGCAACTGAAGCATGCGGCCAATGAAGCCGTCTCGATCCGTGCGCGTTAAATAATGGAGGCGGCGAACTGCTAACGCTATCTCTACCGCCACCGCCGAGTCTGCAGTGTTCCTCTGCTTTATGCCGCCACGGTTAGCAATGCGCCAGATTGCTGACATAGAACTCAGGACGCGCGAATGTCGGCATTGGCCGATCTTAAGTCGTTGTCGGTGGAAGCATTACTGCCAGGACTTCGGCCAAACCGGCCGTTGGCACGAGCATCGGCCAACGGCTGCTGTGGTCGCTGACGTCGGCCCCGCGAAAAGTTCGAACGACGACTTGGTTCCCGTTGGGGGGCCAGCAGACGACCCGTTACCGACATACGACCCGGCACGACTGCGGTGACAGCTTCCAAAGTACAACGGCCGTTCAATCAACGACATAGGTTGGTTGGAGGTTGGCCTGTGGGACACTGCCCGCCGTGAATTCAACGCCCCTTTCGAGATTCAGGAAAGAGAATGAATCTCGACATCATGGTCGACGGGATCACAATTAACGACCGGTCGAGTTCGAGCGCCGAAACGGGGAAGTACCGCTTCAAGCACACCCGCTTTGCGATCAGCCACTTGACATGGAAGCCGTCTCCGTGGTCCGTGACCCCGCATGCTCATTCGAGAGGCGGGAGGACGTCCTTGAGCACGTCCCGGAGCAGTGGGGCAACGCTCCTCCAGCACAAGCTGTAGAAGTCGCTCGGCGGCCGCCTGACGTGCTGTCGTCGGCCTGCACGACTGGTATTCATTTCACTCATGCTCTTCATGAGAAAAGATCGATTGGCGTCCAATAGTCACTGCGAATAGATTGCTTGATTAGCGCAAGCGCGTCATTCATACGCGACCCAGAAGGAGATCCATGCGAAGCGCCACCGCACCCTGTTCGAAGTTGCCCGACGTCGGAACCACAATCTTCATCGTGATCGGACAGATCGCTGCCGAGCACGAGGCGCTGAACCTGTCTCAAGGGACTCCAGATTTCGCGCCCGACCCGGCGCTTGTCGAAAGCGTCGCGCTAGCGACGCGCGGGGGGCACAACCGGTATGCGCCGATGGCGGGCGTCGCGTCGCTACGCAACACGCTCGCCGAAAAGATGGGACATCTCTACGGGACCCACAAGATCCTCGGCAAAGGCATCGCGCTCGGCCTTCGCAAGGGCGACGACGCGTTGAAGGCGAAGTGGAACGCGGCGATCGGCAAGTTGAAGACTGACGGCACCGTGAAGTCGCTCGGCCAGAAGTATTTCGGCAACACGAATATCTCCGCGGAGTAACGAAATGCCCACTCACGATATGACGGCCGCGCGCGGCGAACCGGATCCCGCGGCAACGGACGAGTGCATGATCGACGACGAGCTCATCTCCGAGCTCGGCGCGGACATCGTCACGCGGTCGGCCGATATCGACCCGCGCTACTTCACCGCGTACAACGAGGCGCCCGGCCCGCGGCCGCGCGCGCTCGTGCGGCCACGCAGCGTCGACGACGTGTCGCGTACGCTCGCGCTATGCATGAGACTCGGCCAGCCAGTCGTGCCTCAGGGCGGACTGACGGGGCTTGCGCGCGGCGCGTTCGCGCTCGAGGGCGAGATCGTGCTGTCAATGGAACGCTTCACGGGCATCGAATCGATCGACGTGTCGGCTGGCACGATTACGGTGCGCGCTGGCACGCCGCTGCAGACGGTTCAGGAGGCAGCAGAAGCGGCCGGCTTCACGTTCGGCGTCGATCTTGGTGCGCGCGGGTCATGCCAGATCGGCGGCGCAATCGCAACGAATGCAGGCGGCACACGCGCAATCCGCTTCGGGATGATGCGCGAGCAGGTGCTTGGGCTTGAGGCGGTGCTTGCAGACGGGACCGTTGTGTCGTCCATGAGCCGGATGCTGAAAAACAATACCGGTTACGACCTGAAGCAATTGTTCATCGGTAGCGAGGGCACGCTTGGCATCATCACGCGCGCCGTGCTGCGGCTTCGTCCGAAACTCGCCGCGCCTGCCACCGCGATGTGCCGTGTCGCGGATTACGCCACGGTGGTCCGGCTCTGGGAGCGGATGCGTGCGGTGCCGGAGGTCGTCAGCTTTGAGGCCATGTGGCCATCGTTTTACAGGTATGTCGGCAGCCACACGCCTGATGTCCTCGCGCCGTTCGCCGGCGAGGAGGGTTTCGCAGTGCTGATCGAGTACGCGACGAGCGCGCCCGGCTGCGATGCGACAGAGACGCTTGAGGCGTGTCTTGCCGACAGCTTTGAAGCGGGGCTCATCGACGATGCAGCGCTAGCGACGTCGCAGCGGCAAGCGCGAGACATGTGGCTGCTTCGCGAAGGCCTCGCGATTGACGCGCTGCCGAATCTCGTCAATTTTGATGTGAGCCTGCCGACCGGCGAGCTCGGCACATTCGCCGAACGCTGTGAGGCGGCGCTACAGGCGCGTTGGCCGGGGATCGTAAGCCTTTTCTTTGGCCATATCGGCGACGGCAACGTGCATATCGGCGTATCGCTCGTCGAACTGAACAACACGCTGGCGGACGAACTCGATCGAACCGTCTACGCTGTAGTGCAAGAAATGGGCGGATCGATTTCGGCGGAGCACGGAATCGGCGTGCTGAAACGGCCCTACCTCTCCTGCACGCGCAGCGATGCCGAAATAAGCTTGATGCGCCGGCTCAAGGCAGCGCTCGATCCCAAGCATATCCTGAATCCCGGCAAAGTACTGTGACGCCGCGCAGCACCTCGGAAATTGAGCAAAGTCGGGTATCTGGGCGATGCGGTCCTTCGAATGTCCGATAGCATGTCTGGTCGAACGGCCGCGAGTGGCCAATTGCACCTGCTGTGACGCTGTGCCACAAAGCTGCCGCTCGTCTTGGCGTATTCTTTCGAATGCCGGCTTGCGGCAAACCTGGCCGAACGCGTACGGTCGGCCAGGAAGAGTCGTTCGCTGGCACCGTCTCTCGGACATTCAGGCGTCGGCTCCGCCCCAGGTAGCGGCCGTTCATTCGAAATGTGAACGTTGCTTCATCGGTCATTGCCGAAATTCATGTATCGGTGTCGGTGAGTCGGCTAAAGGTCCGCCTTATCCCGACATCCGCAGCCGCATTCCGCCCAAGCCACGACTACCTGCGGGCGCGGATCCAATGACACCCGTCATGATGGTCGAGATTCCTGAGTAACTGCTCGCGACGGTGTTCGCGTCGATAGTGTCCAGCCACCCCGATCGCTGCAATGACCAGCGCAAAGGTGCCGATCACGATACCGATCCGTGACGCACTCATTTTTGCCTCCTTCGTCGCAGAGGGTTCGAGACGTTGACTGGTCAGCTTTCGTGCAAAAAACGGTGCCGCCTTGACGCAGGGCCTACACGCCGTTACCCAGGCAAACGGCGGATCATCGTTGCAGATAACCCATGCGGGCAACGGCTTCCAGGACCGCCTTGCCGTTCGGCGTGATACGCGGGGATTGCCGGCCTGCCGCAAGGGGTTCAAGCGTGACCAGCCGCAGGTCAAGCAAGGTGCGAAGCTCGAGACGGTCCGTTTCGACCTGATCCGGCGCATCCCTGACTACCATCAGTGTTGTGAATTCGTGCGGGCTCAACACGGTTGCCTCCTGGGCAAGCGAAGCGACAAGGCTTACGACAGCGCCTTCACCTGTCGACCATCAATTCAGGACTTCGAATTGTATCGATATTGCGCTTGTGCTGTCTCAACCCATTTCGAGTGGGTATCGCGCACGATGTCACAGAAATGGCCTGCGTACGACAGTGCCTGCTCTGACACCGACTGAGCCCGGCTTGTGTGTCGCGTGAACAGTTCCTCGGGTGTCGTGCTGGACAGCATTTCCAGGGACCGTTTCGCGCTCTCCGCGCCCGCCGCCCTGGCTGTGGCCAGGTTCAACTCAACCAGCCGGAGGAAGCCGTCGAACCCCCGATCTGTCAGGGTGAACAGGGTGGCGACGTTCGCCCTGTTTCGCTCGATCAAATGCTCGGGCGTAAATGCGCTCATGCGTTTTCTCCTTCGTTGCTTCCGACAAGCGCCTGACCATTGTCAGGCAAGAGATCGGTGCTTTATCGGGCTGTGGCCGACGACCTTGAACCTGACCGTGCAAAGACTGTTTTGGTCATTTAGAACAAACATTCTAACTTTGTGAAACTGGCATTCAGAGTACTTCTTCATAGGTAAATACCCTGACACGTTCGGTAGAACTCTTTTGCTATGCCCGCGAAAGACTGAAGACATGCATTTCCTCCCATCGGCCCGACGCATTCCCGAGCAGGGTCACCGTGTCGCACGCTGACCGGATCAGTGGCGATGTGCGAAGGCGTTGCTTCAATTCGGTTGCGGCAGCATGTACGTCCGACGCATCGCCGTGCGCTACGGTGAGGTGTGGAACAACGTCGTCGTGTGCACCCTTGTATGGGTAAAACATGGGGAAGCTCCTGGCCAGCGCCGTTGTCAACGCAACGAATGGTTCTGGAGGATCCGGTGAGAGAAAGAGGGTCGACGGAAATTGGAGCTGCCCCATGAACCGTCCGATAGCCCCTAACGAAAAGCTGAACGACGGCATCTTGCCTAGCGCGACTTGCGCTTGATCGATGACTGCGGGTGTGATGTCAGCGGCCGACATGAAGGGGAACAACACGGTGATATGTGCGGGGGCGCCCAGCTTGCAGCTGGCATCAAAGCGCATGCGCAGCTCACCTACTAACCGTTCGGCTGCGGGCACCTTGACGACAAACGCCGATATGGACATATGGGAACCCTCGCAACTGGCATCGGTATCGCC
This sequence comes from Paraburkholderia steynii, assembly GCF_900100565.1. Classification (NCBI taxonomy): domain Bacteria; kingdom Pseudomonadati; phylum Pseudomonadota; class Betaproteobacteria; order Burkholderiales; family Burkholderiaceae; genus Paraburkholderia; species Paraburkholderia steynii. Next base: position 14,034 of record NZ_FNDI01000061.1, read on the forward strand.
ATCCCGCCACCATTGAACTGACACCGCGCCTCGGTGCCGTATGGACAGAACTGAAACGCTTCCGCTCCCGCGTATTGCACAAACCCGGCCCGGAGCGCACAGAAGTTTTTCCGACGCGGCCGTGCAGTTATCGATGTCGGTGCCTGATTTCGCGTCCGGCATAAACAGCCAGAAAAGCGCCGATGAGCATGGCGGCCATCGCAAGCGATTCATCAAGGCGACTACCGGGTTGCGATGACTTCGCATAGATCCAGGAGGCGATCCCGACCAATATAAGGAACAGGCCCAGAATGAGCCCCCAAACCGGCCCTGCCGAATGGGACCGCAATCTGTGAGACATTTTCATTGCCGTACCCCGTGACACAGTGGTTGCTCGCTGCCTGCGCTTCATGAAGGCCCACGACCAGGCACTCCTCTTTCAGGGTAGGCGGCGTCAGTTCTGGCTTCAAGTGGACATGGATTCGCGGATATAAGAATGATTCGAAACCGCAGCAGAGAAATCTATGCCGTCTCACGACCGACTGGTCGTTGTCCGGATTCGGGATAGCTGCCGCGACTGCAGCGCCCGGTGGTCGCAGCCGTTCAATGCCTGGCGAATGCAACAACGATAAGCAGCACGACGACGAGTGCAGCCAGCCATTTCACCAGAATGACCAGCCTTCCCACTTTCTCATCAAGCGCGCCAACCGCCCCGGCTTCCTGAATGCCCCCGCGCCCGGGCGGCGCATCATCGTCACATGAACGCACTGCCTCAGGAGCACAAAGCCTCATCCCGGCCAGCTCAAATGCCATGTGGGTCACATAGCCTGTCGCGACTTCGGGCAAACCGGTTGCGTTGACACTGTCTGGCCTGAGAAACACGCAGGCGTCACCATGCAAATCTGCGACTTCCGGCGTGAGCGAATAAAGATTCTTCAGGGACAGCGCAAGTTTGACGTCCGTGAGCCGCGCAGCGTCAATACCCTCGATGAGACCCTGCATGCTGCCTGCCGGTACGTGGAACGATGCCCACCACTGGCCGGGCTCCTGCATCTCGTGATCAGCAGCGTTGTAGCCAAGTCTGGCCGTACCGAGCGGGATGTCAGAAAACGTGATGCCCAATGCATCCTGCCATTCGCGAAGGCCACGATGATCGCCATCATTGAGTTCCCGCGCCGCAAACGTGACGCTGACGGCGTGCTTCCTGGTCCAGGGTTCTCCAATCACGCACAGATATCCGTCGTCCAGATGCGCGGTTCCCTGTATGTAGGTCGTCAGGACCGATTGCCTCGGTTCTCCTGTGGGTTCCACCCGTCGCACGATTCGAAGGTCCTGCAGTGTCAGCCAGATCGATCGGGCTGCCTCGTACCGCAGAAGCACACCGTCGTCCGTTGTGCTTTCAATCATATGCTGTCCGCATGCGCGAATACTGGCCCGGTTACCCGGGGTATCCCCGTCACGAATTGAAGGTCCCGGTTGAGCATCGGCTCGCCGTTCATCCTCTTCATGCCGGATCGCGTCGCGCGACGGCAGCAGGTTCCTTCCGTTGAAATCGACCCGATCCAGAATGTCGTCGCGCCGATGGGCGACTCTGCCGGGAAGCGGGGCGCATTCTCGCGGACGCTGACGGACCGCGACCAACAGTTCGCCTGGATCGGCCTTGAGGCGCAATGCCAAACGCATTGCCCGATCGTGTGCCTCCTGCGGAACTGGCATAGCAGCCTGATCGTCATGAAACGATCCTGACGGGTCAGCGACCTTAATGAGCGCCGGCATCAACTGACCAAGCAGGTTGCCGTACGGAGTAAGCAGTGGCAGGAACAGCCCGGCCAGGATCACATTGAACAGTGTGTGGAAGTCCGCTACCACACGCCCGTTGTCGGGCTCGATGGTGACCATGAACTGTCCGATTGGCCCGAGTGCAGCGAGCACGAGGGTGACGCCGGTCGCCAGGATGAGAAGGTTGCCCACTGGAAGTCGCCTCGATGCCGGATCGTCGGGAACGGTCCATTCGAGCACCGGTTTGATCGCGGTGCCCAGATTCGCACCCAGCACCAGAGCGAATGCGGTATCAGGCGGCACGACGTTCTTTGCGCAGAGGGACGCGACCAGCAACACCGCAGCAACGTTTGAATCCGCGGCCCAGCTCAGGCTTGCCGCGAGCAGCACATCAACAATCGGTACGGTCGACGCGGCACCCAGTAGCACGCGCAGGCTGGGCGCGTCTTCGTAGTCGGTCATCAGATCGAGCAGTTCATGCATCGCGAGCAGCATCAGGCCAAGACCGATGAAGGCGCGACCCAGATCATGAGCACGCGTGTTCGATGTCCTGCGAAACATCAGCACGCCGACGAGTATCAGCGCCGGCGAGACCCCCGCGACATCGAACGACAGCACCTGCACAATCAGTGTCGCGCCGACGTTCGCGCCGAGCATGACGGCGAGCGCCGGAACAAGCTCAACGCGCCCCGCTGCAGCAAGACCGGCTGTCATCGAGCCGGTTGCCGTACCGCTTTGCGATACGGCCGCCGCGCCCATCCCGGCAACGAAGGCGTGCCCCCGATCGCACAGCGAACGTGCGAGAAGCGACTGAAGCCCCGCGCCGAATGCCCGCTGCATGCCCGTCTGGACCATCTGCGTGCCCAGCAGCAGAAGCGCGATGGAACCCGCCAGATCGATCAGCGTGAATGTCGTCGGCATGCCCGCGCTCCTGTTGTGCCGTCTTATTGCCGGTTCCTGACACGCTCCGGCCTGTCGCCGCTCTCCATGTTCATGAGCGCCGCAGGCACCCGGGATGAACACACGCCATTGTCGGGAAAATTTTCAGGGGCATTGGTGCGCAAACGCACAGCCAGTCTGCCAGCGCATCGGAAGTGCGAATCACTCACGCGAAGCAGATCAGTGACGTGGAGGCGCAATGCTAGCTGCGGTCGGGGTTTCCCAGATCGTCGATCAGGCAACGTCCAGCCAAAAAGCCGCCCATCAGGGCGTCTGGCTCGTTCCGGAACGGGCGGCCATCCGCTTCTCCAAGCCGCAACGGCGCGAAACATGAAACGGGCTGGCCCGCCTTTGCGATCGTTACGATGGCCACGTACCCAAGTCCGTAATTTGATTGACCGGTATCGGCCGGACCGGGATGCGCCTCGACGCTGACCTCGACTTCGAACCCGAGGTAATCGTAGATGCACTTCATATGACCCCTCCGGAGAGCGCCGGCTCGGGCGGGATTTGCCGAAAGCATTCTCGCGCGGCGAATCGACACTCGCGACGCGACATGGGGAGATGCAGGCAGTCAGCCTGCCTCACAACACCAGCATACGCCTGCGCATATCGGCCTTCTCGACGTCTCTGTCAGCGCCAGTCCGACTGCGCGTGGCAGCCTTCATCAACCATCACACCGGTTCGAGGTTGCCGATCGTCCGTTGCACGCCTGCGACGGAGGGCGTTCCGGACATGTGATGCTTAAGACTTGACCCGGCGAAGGCGCGGTGTTTCCTGGACGTACGTCGGATTTTTATTTCGCCGCCACGGTCATGCCTTCGCCGGCTGGCGTCGCTGTCTGGTCAGATGGCACAGCCATTGGAAGCCGTCCATGCGGAAACAGCAGTTCGACGATACCGCGTGTGGGAACGCTTGCCGAAAGTGTGGCGATCTTCGACGGCACAAACCATCGGCATCGCACAATTTCGTTGCCCGGCTGTGCGACCGCGTCGGCCGGCACGCCAGCCAGAAAGACATTGTGCAGCGTGCCAAGACCACGAAACTGGAAGAGGTAGATCAGCTTCGTGGCAACAAGTCCCGTCTCCTCTTCAAGCTCGCGCCGGGCGGCATCAACAGGCGCCTCATCGCGCCTGATCCTGCCGCCGGGCAGCGCCCACCTTGAGCGCGCCCTCGCGACCAGCAGTACCCGCCCATCACGGATACAGAGCACCGTTGCCCTGTCTTTCATGCGCAGTCTGACCTGTTAGCGACGCGCCGATTTTTTGACGACGCGCGCGATGAAGATGCGCCGTCAAATATTCGGGGCTTATGAAGCTATTCGCAGCAGGCGGCGATCCGCAAGGCGTGACTTGCAACGGAGCCTCCATGTGCAGTCCGCACACCCCGACGTCACAAAAATGTCACAATTATGCGTTTTCGGACCTCGACTTTTGGACTATCGGGATCTGAATTTCAATAGATTGCGCTGTCGCTGCGTGACTGCACACGGGTTCTCCCGGACCTGTGCGCAGCGGATAGCCACGTCAGGCACGCGAGTCTGCAAGTACGGCAAGTAAAGGGAACATGCCATGACACGGACGTACGAATATAACGGGTTCACCCTGCAGGTCGCAGTCGAATCCGGTTTCTGCAGCCGCTCGACAGATTGCCCATCAGCTCATCCGGGCTATGTCGCGATCGTCCGGATTTGCGAGGCAGGCAGCGCGGTGCCCCGCCTGTCGACACTCAGACTGGGTGAAGCAGGCGGCCACCCGTTCGATAGTGAAGCTGACGCCCTGAATGGCGGGTACATCGCAGCGCGTACGATCGTGGACGATCTTTTCGGTCAGGACGTTGCAGAACGCTCCGACACGCCCTTGCGGCAGTCACCGGGAGAACTACCTCTACCGGGGGTATTGCTGTCCTTCAGCGAACGCGCCCAAGGAACGGCACACGAGCGCACCCGTCGAATGTGACGCTGGTTTGCCAGCTTCCGGACGCGACACGTTCCCGTCAGTACACTTGGCACCCCTCGAATGATGGGGTAATCGAATGAAGGGACTTCCCCTCCTGCTGGCGTTGATGAAGGCTCGACTCTCCATCATGGCACTTTGATGCCGATTCGCGGCTTCCGCCGCAGCCTCGGGACGGGGAAGCCCCTTCATTCGATTACCCCAAGCTGCAGAAGGAAGGCGACGAGACCACGAAGCGGGCCGACCGGCGCGAGGCGGACCATCGCTGGACGGTCGAGGCGTTGCAGGCGCAGCTCGGTGACGCGCGCCATTAGGCGAGCGTGCTGCAGGGGCGGCTCGATGCCGTACAGGCTACGAATGAAACGCTGCAAGAACAGCTGGCCGCACGACGCGAGGTGGACAACCGGGCGCTCGCGGGGTGCGGGGCGGGAGGTGGCGGACCGGTTGGAGGGGTGATGGGGCTGGCAGGGCGTCAGGTGGGGCGGTAACGGGGCTGGGGTGGGGCGCTCGGACGCAAGGCTAAGAACCGCAGTCCCGCTCCCCGCCCGGCCTCTTCAAAAAAGGGCGTGTTTTGACGCGCGGCCGTTAACGCAGGTAGACGCAAAAATCTGACGTTTAGGCCGAAATAGTCACGACAAACGACAAAACTAGACTGGCGACATGGAAGCGGGATCCTGTTGGGCCTCGCCTTAGGCGAGCATTGCTTGTTCCTGCCCCGAGATTTCCCGCAGTACAGTGTAAAATCCGGCAACCCAATTTCGGGGGGGGGGGCTCGATAAGATGTTAACGCCCGAAATTTCACAATATGAAAAAGCCGCAACCAAGATTATGGCCGAGTTGATCAGCGCGCCACCGCTGGAACAAACTGTTCAACGCCCCGCACTTCCGTATATCTTGAGCCTCTTTTGCGGGCCTGGCGGGCTCGATTTGGGCTTCAAGAAAGCAGGCTTTCGTATCGCACTTGCGATCGATAGATCCGCTGCTGCCGTCAATACTCACAAGCGGAATTTCCCCCGCTCGAAATCTATCTGCGCTGATATCGTCCGACTAGGGCCGCGCGGAGTCGTGAGAGAACTGCTTGACGCCATACCCGACGGCGTTTCAATCGGAGTCATTGGAGGGCCGCCTTGTCAGGGTTTTTCGCGTGCAAATAACCTCTCGCATGCCAAGGATCCGCGCAATGTTTTGCCTGCGTTGTACATTGAGATCGTTCGAGAACTTCAAGCGCATTTCTCGGTTGAGTTTGTCGTCTTCGAAAATGTACTTGGCATAAAGGACAGGAAGCACGTTCGCACATATGACAAGGTCGTCACGAAGCTTGGCGAGGCCGACTTCGATGTCAATGAATTCCAGTTATCTGCCTTGGATTTTGGCGTACCGCAAAAGCGCGAAAGAGTCATCTTGATTGGGACTCGGGCGAGTGCTGGCCACAGTGCGGTAGTGCTTGAGAAGAGGAAGGGCAAGCAAACCGTTCGCGAGGCCATTCATCATCTCGATGAGCCGACATTCTTCCAGCGTGGATTAAGTTCTAGCGATATATCAACGCACCCGAACCATTGGACAATGAACCCTAAATCGAAACGGTTCAGTACTCCACCGCAGAGATGGAAGCCGAGTCGAAGCTTCAAGCGTTTGACATGGGATGAGGCTAGTCCGACGATCGCATTTGGAAATCGGGAGATACATGTGCATCCGTCTTGCACTCGGAGATTGAGCATATACGAAGCGATGTTGCTACAAGGATTCCCAGACAACTACGTACTTGAAGGCAATTTCTCTGAACAGGTCGAGCAAGTTTCGAACGCTGTTCCGCCACCGCTGGGACAAGCAGTGGCGCTGGGGATTCGGCGCGCAATAAAAATGAATGGGAGAAAAAAATGACAGCGGCCGCTGCAACATCAAACGCGGCATTTACCGCTGAAGACCAGAGGCTGGCAGATCAGGTTCGTAAGAGCTTGGGCGCTGATAATGTTGTCGAGACAATTCTCAAGACCGACGAGCGTGTGATTGCGCGCGTTACGGATGGAATCTATCGCCAACCCGGCTCTGCGCTTCGAGAGTTGATTTCGAATGCATACGATGCTGATGCAACCGAAGTCCGAGTTCGCACTGACGCTCCGGCATTTTCCAGAATTTCCGTGGAAGACAACGGTCATGGAATGACGCCGGAGGCGCTATCGCACTTAATCCATCATATCGGCGGAAGTGCGAAGCGTAGTGGCTTTGGTGGAAAGCTCGGCGTAACCGCTGAAGATGATCCCTTGTGCAGTCCAGCGGGTCGCCGGTTGATCGGAAAAATCGGTATTGGTCTGTTCTCGGTATCCCAACTCACCCGCTCTTTTCAAATTATCACCAAAGTCAAAGGTGATGATTTCAGGACTGTTGCGACTGTTGTTTTAAGGCAATATTCCGAAATAGAAACCACGGGCGGGGGTGGTGAGGACAAGTTATTCGAATCTGGTCGAGTAAATATTTGGCGAGAGCATGCGCTCGACAACGAAACTCATGGCACGACTATCGTGTTGACGGGAATTCGACCGCAAGCACGGGATACGCTCCGAAGCAAAGAGATTTGGTCGGTTGTAGAGGAAAACGAACGCCAAGAGGAAACGGAGCGAAGAGATGACATTCGCCCACCCAAATATCACATCGGGCGCATTGATAAGGATCAGCCGGATCACCTCAAGCCTCTTGGTGAGTACGAAGACGTCGACAATCTACCTTGGGAGCCGGAGGATTTGCCCGAAGTAGCTTTCCAAAAATTGGTCGACGCGGTTTGGGGGGAGGTCAACGCAAAGAATCCTAACCCTCGATTGGAAGAGATTTTTGACTACTATTTGCGAATGGTATGGCAGTTATCTCTGTCAATTCCTGCGCAAGCAGTAGACGGTAATCTTTTCGATTTGTCGATGGCGGAACACTGCAATCTTTTCAAGCTTTCGAACAAACGACGCACCGCTCCCGAACCTATCGAACTGCGCGCTGGTGAGTCAATGCGCGATAAGCTTGACTTGGAGGCTGATGCGAGCGCTGGCATGCCATTTGACGTTTACTTTGATGGGCTTCGATTGCGGCGTCCGTTGAAATATGTCGGCTTACCTACGACCCAGCATGCTCTAAAGAGGCCACTGGTGTTCGTTGGAAAGTGTGATGAACGCTTCTCCAAGGTGCCTGTCGAGCTCAGCGGTGGGCCTCTAAGGTTTGAGGCGTATTTATTTTGGAATCCGAAAATTGCGCCGACCGAGCACCGCGGCTCACTTATCCGAATCCACGGGGCCAGTGGGACGCTATTTGACCCCACGTTTATGCGCTACATGATTTCCGAACAGACTCGTTTGAGTCAGATAACGTGTGAAATCTTCGTTCAAGAGGGTTTGGATAGCGCGTTAAATATCGATCGCGAATCTTTTAATTTCGCGCATCCTCACTCGGTTTTTATAACTAAGTGGCTCCACAACGCGCTGCGACAACTTGCCAGTACTCAGAAGCGACTTGCGAGTGAGATTCGTAATCGCTCGCGTGAGCAGGAGAGGGCATCCAGCGTCGGGGATATTCGACAAATCGTAGAAGATACGTGGCGTTCGGAGACTGACGACGTAGCGGCGGCCCCTCCCGACGTAGCGTTTACTGACCAGTTTGCACTTGAAACCGCAACACGGGATAGCGCTGAAACATACGTATTTCCTAAGCGAGTTGTTGCCTCGGCCGAAGTTGCTCAGCGGAACAGGCAGGCACAAGAGCTCTTGGAAGAAAAAATGAAGGGGATTGCTCAGATTCTCATTGGATTCGGGGTCTTTGAAAATTTGAGTCAGCCGAAGCAGGAGCGTTTGCTTGCGGCAATATTTAAAGTAATCTCGGAAGAAAGCCATTGATGGATAACAATTCGGAACACGAAGACGATCTGGCGGCTGACATTATCGGCGAAGGCACGTATGAAGCAGCGAGGCCGCTGAAGAAGGCATTTCTACCCTGGCATCGACCGCGAAAGCAGTATGTACGAGAGCGACAGTGGATTTTTCACATTAGGCGAGCGCTGAAAGAATTCAAGAAGATCGACGACGAACCACTTCGGTATCTTGGGCTTCCTGGAGTCGATTTGCTTGACTTGCGATACATCCATGAGAGGGTTTGCGAGGAAAAGAAGCTGCCTCTGCTTTTTCTCGGATTCAATACATGCAATCCGCATACCGATGCGGGTGCGGAGTTGAATATCAGTCTCACGGAAGTTCGGGCGCTACCGCAGGTCGTAAAGGACTCTGATGTCATCGGGGCGGATTTCCGTCAGATCGGAGTCTTGACTTCAAAGGCTTATCAATACGCGAAGAAGACCGGCCCTTATGATGTCGTCAACCTGGATCTTTGCGATTGTTTCGCAGCAGAGTCTCCGGACAAACTCGATACGACGCACTACGATGCGATGAAGGGACTAATAACGTTCCAAGGGCGCCGAGCTGAACCGTGGTTGCTTTTTTTGACTACCCGTGGCGGGAGTGGGGACGTACATCCCGGCGTTTTGAGCAAACTTGCCAATAAGTACAAAGCGAATTTGGAGCAATGTGCGGAATTCAGAACGGCTTCGAACGAACATCTGAAAATTGATTCGATTGCAGATGTGGATGCTGCGCTCCAAGCTCCCCGCGGCGAAGTTGACGTGTTTCTTACGGCGCTTTGTAAATGGCTGCTCGGCGAAGCCCTTGCCAATATGCCGCCGACGACCGTGCAACTACTTGGCGTCCTGGAGTACCAGGTCAACGAAAGGGCGAAGACTCCTGACCTGTTTTCTATAGCGCTCAAGTTCGCTCCCGGCAATTACGTGCCGCCAGACGCACTAGGCTTGGCTCGTCCAGCGGGGAAAAAACCGACAGAGTGCGAACATGCCCCGGCGTTGGTTCCCGGAATCGCGCTTAGGAAGGACGTCGATGCCACACTGAGCGGCGACCCCAATCTTCACGAGGAGATGTCCGTCGGCATGGAGTCGTTACTGGTGCAGGCTCGCTACGACGGAAAGGCATTTCGGGCTTGGGTTGCAGAAGGATGTCCAGTGCATCAATTTTAGTCTGGCGATAGAACTATGGGGACGTGGTGTTTGCAGCTGCCGCCGAACTGGCGACAGAATCAATACGATGCGGCACAAACTTCACGATCTCATCGTCGGCCCATTCATTGACCGCGAGGAATTGCGCCCACAGAGGCGCAATCTCGTTTCGTCCGAATACCTTCGCGGCCGTGTCAGCCGCCCCGAATCCGCCCGTATTGCTCGGCACCATGCCGAGCAGTTGTGGCGGCAGGCTGCAAGCCACTTCTAGGTAAGCGCGCAATTTCCCCCACCTAGCTTTTGCGTGTATCAAGAGCCACGATTGCGTCCGCAACCTCTAACTTGCGGACGCAATTTATGACCCGGGATGACCTTTCGTTTTTGCCTTTGCGGGTGACCCGCGTGGGCGTGGGTGGCAAGCGCAGCTTCGATGTGACGGGTAAGCGCCTGCTTGTGGAAGCCTGCCAGCAGCCAGGCGCGTCACTGTCGGGCCTGGCATTGAAGGCCGGGGTGAACGCCAACCAGTTGCGCAAATGGGTTCGACTGCACCGGCAGGCACAAACGCGCGCAAGTAACGAC
>NZ_FNDI01000058.1:0-27327 GCF_900100565.1 Paraburkholderia steynii
CAGGGATGCCAGTACACCAGCAACGCTTTCCGGGCCTTCCTCGGCAAGAACCGCATCACACAGAGCATGAGCCGCAAGGGCAACTGCTGGGACAACGCAGTGGTAGAACGCTTCTTTCGAAGCCTGAAGACGGAGCGCGTGAGACTACGTCCATACCCTGACTATCTCACTGCAAAGTCCGATGTCACCGATTACATCGTGACGTTCTACAACCACGAGCGGCTACATTCGGCGGCCGGCAACATGCCGCCCGCCGAATATGAAGTAACCAGCAAGAAAAGAGGGAAAGCAGAAAAAGTGTCCAGGATTACTTGACCACTTCATGCCGCCCCGCACAGGGGCGACGTGTGAACAGCAAACACCGTAACGCGGATGCCCGCGAAAAGGCAAACACACCGAACGGCGACGCATGAAGCACGAGGGCAAAACGCGGATGCCAGCGCAAACGCCAAAACACCGAACGGCAACGCACGAAGCAAGAAGTCAAATCGCGGATGCCAGCGAAACCACTACCCCGGATGCGAGCACAAACCCCATCAGCGTCGCCCACAAAAAACCAACCCTTACCGGGTCCTCTCCGCGACAAACTCCTTCACCCGCTCCGCGTCATTCCCCAACACTTCAAACCGCTGCGGCAAATCCTCGATCCCACTGAACGCCGCCGGCCGCTCCGGCTCCCGCTCGAGCGCTTCGCGAATCGTCTCGCCGAACTTGATCGGCTGCGCCGTCTCCAGCACGATCATCGGAATGCCTGCCTGCAGATGCTCACGCGCAACCTTCACGCCATCCGCAGTATGCGTGTCGATCATCGTGTCGTATTGCTCGAACACATCGCGAATCGTATCGACGCGATCGTCGTGACTACTACGCCCGGAAACAAAACCAAACTCCTGCACACGCGCAAAATCACCGCTCGCCTGCAAATCGAATCCACCCTTCTCTTCGACATCGCGGAACAACTGCAACACACGCTTCGGATCACGCCCAAGCAGATCGAACACAAACCGCTCGAAGTTCGAAGCCTTCGAAATGTCCATGCTCGGGCTGCTCGTGTGATACGTCTCCGACGACTTGCGCACGCGATAAATCCCCGTACGGAAGAACTCGTCGAGCACATCGTTCTCATTGGTCGCGACCACGAGCTTTTCAACGGGCAAACCCATCATGCGCGCGATATGACCCGCGCACACATTGCCGAAGTTACCCGACGGCACCGTGAACGACACGCGCTCGTCGTTGCTCCTGGTCGCCGCGAAGTAGCCCTTGAAGTAATACACAACCTGCGCAACGACCCGCGCCCAGTTGATCGAATTGACGGTGCCGATCTTCTGCTGCGCCTTGAACGCGTGATCGTTCGATACGGCCTTCACGATATCCTGGCAATCGTCGAACACACCCTCGATCGCGATGTTGAAGATGTTCGGGTCTTGCAGCGAATACATCTGCGCCGTCTGGAACGCGCTCATCTTCTTATGCGGCGACAGCATGAACACGCGAATGCCCTTCTTGCCGCGCATCGCGTATTCGGCGGCGCTGCCCGTATCGCCCGAAGTCGCGCCGAGAATGTTGAGCGTCTGCCCGTGCTTCGCGAGCGTGTACTCGAACAGGTTGCCGAGCAGTTGCATCGCCATGTCCTTGAACGCGAGCGTCGGACCGTTCGACAGTTCGAGCAGCGACAGGGGCGTGCCGCCTTCGACGCCAAGCGTCTTCAGCGGCGTGATCTGCGCAGCGTTCTCCTCGTCGCGCACGTTGCAGTACACCTGCGCCGTGTAAGTGCGGCGCGTGAGCTCGCGCAGGTCTTCATCGGGAATGTCGTCGCTGAATTTGCGCAGGATTTCGAACGCGAGGTCCGCGTACGGCAACGCGCGCCAGCGCGCGAGTTCATCCGCCGAGACCTTCGGATATTCGTTCGGCAAATATAAACCGCCATCCTTCGCGAGACCGCCGAGCAGGATGTCGGAGAACGTATGGCGCTCGCCGATACCGGCGCCGCGCGTGGAAATGTAATTCATGAACTAGCCTCTTTACGTGTGTGCGGTGCGTCAGTTCAGCGCTTCCATGCGCAGCTTCGTCACCTTCGACACGACCGTCTTCAGCGCCTCGATGTTCGCGATCGCCGCGTTGACGTTCTTTTCGACCGTCTCGTGCGTAATCAGGATGATGTCCGTCTCGCCCTTCTTCGATACGTCCACCTGCTCCGATTCCTTCTGCAGCAGCGCGTCGATCGAGATACCCATGTCGGCCAGAATGCGCGTGATGTCGGCCAGCACGCCCGTCACGTCGGCGACACGCAAACGCAGGTAGTAGCCGCTCGTCACTTCGTCGATGGGCAGAATCGGCGTGCTCGACAGGCGGTCCGGCTGGAATGCCAGATGCGGCACGCGATGCTCCGGGTCAGCCGTATGCAGGCGCGTCACGTCGACCAGATCGGCGACCACGGCGGAAGCCGTCGGCTCCGCACCCGCGCCCTTGCCGTAGTACAACGTCGTGCCGACGGCGTCGCCATGCACGACCACGGCGTTCATCGCGCCTTCCACGTTGGCGAGCAGACGCTTGGCAGGGATCAGCGTGGGATGCACGCGCAGTTCGATGCCGTTGTCGGCGCGGCGCGCGATACCCAGCAGCTTGATGCGGTAGCCGAGTTCTTCCGCATACTTGATGTCGATCGCAGCGAGCTTGCTGATGCCTTCAACGTAGGCCTTGTCGAACTGTACGGGCACGCCGAACGCAATCGCGCTCATGATCGTCGCCTTGTGCGCGGCGTCGACGCCCTCGATGTCGAAAGTCGGGTCGGCTTCCGCATAGCCCAGTTCCTGCGCGGCCTTCAAGGCCGTCGCGAAGTCGAGGCCGCGGTCGCGCATCTCCGACAGAATGTAGTTCGTCGTGCCGTTGATGATGCCCGCGATGTACTGGATGCGGTTAGCCGTCAGGCCTTCGCGCAGCGCCTTGATGATCGGGATGCCGCCCGCGACGGCCGCCTCGAACGCGACCATCACGCCGTTGGCGCGCGCCGCTTCGAAAATTTCCGTGCCGTGTACGGCGAGCAGCGCCTTGTTGGCCGTCACGACATGCTTGCGGTTCTTGATCGCGCGCAGCACGAGTTCGCGCGCGATGCCCGTGCCGCCGATCATTTCAGCGACGATGTCGATAGTGGGATCGTCGACGACCGAACCGAAGTCGTCGGTAATCGCGACCGTGCCCGCTTCGCTGCCGAGCGCGGCTGTTGCCTTGGCGGGATTGCGCACGGCAATGCGCGCAATCTCGATGCCGCGGCCCGCGCGTCGGTTGATTTCTTCCTGGTTGCGGCGCAGTACCGTGAAGGTGCCGCTGCCTACCGTGCCGAAGCCCAGCAGTCCAACTTTGATCGGTTCCATGCAGCGTGTGTGTCGAGTGAGAGATTGGTAAATCGGTTCGGGCGCGGAGGGTCCGCGCTCAGGCCGCGTGGCGTTTGCGATAGCCGTCGAGGAAGCGCGCGATCCGGTGGATCGAATCGGCGAGATCGTCGACGTTCGGCAGGAACACGACGCGGAAGTGATCCGGCGTTTTCCAGTTGAAGCCGCTGCCCTGCACCAGCAGCACGCGCTCCTCCAGCAGCAAATCCAGAATGAACTGCTGGTCGTTTTCGATCGGGTAAAGCTTCGGGTCCAGACGCGGGAACATGTACAGGGCCGCCTCGGGCTTCACGCAGGTGACGCCGGGAATCGCCGTCAGCATGTCGTACGCGAGTTCGCGCTGCTTGTACAGCCGGCCTCCCGGCGCGATCAGTTCGTTGATGCTCTGGTAGCCGCCCAACGCCGTCTGGATCGCATACTGGCCGGGGACGTTCGGGCACAGGCGCATCGACGCCAGAATGCCGAGCCCTTCAAAATAATCTTTCGCGCGGCGGCGGTTTTCGCCCGTCAGCCCCGACACCCACATCCAGCCCGCGCGGTAGCCGCACGAACGGTAGCTCTTCGACAGGCTGTTGAAGGTGACCGTGAGCACGTCTTCGGACAACGACGCCATCGACGTATGGGTCTTGCCGTCATAGATGATCTTGTCGTAGACCTCGTCCGCGAAAATCACGAGGCCGTACTCGCGCGCAATTGCGATCAGGCCGAGCAGCAACTGGTCGGAGTACAGCGCGCCCGTCGGGTTGTTCGGGTTGATGACGACGAGCGCCTTCGTGTTCGGCGTGATCTTCGCGCGGATGTCGTCGAGGTCGGGCATCCATGCGTTCGACTCGTCGCAGATGTAGTGTACGGGCGTGCCGCCCGACAGGCTCACACCCGCCGTCCACAGCGGATAGTCAGGCGCGGGCAGCAGCACTTCGTCGCCGTCGTTCAAGAGCGCCTGCAATGCCATCACGATCAGTTCGGACGCGCCGTTGCCGATGTAGATGTCGTCCAGTTCGACGCCCACGACGCCCTTCTGCTGCGCGTAATGCATGATCGCCTTGCGCGCGGCGAATACGCCCTTCGAGTCCGAATAGCCCGACGACGTGGGCAGATTGCGAATCATGTCCTGGATGATTTCATCCGGCGCTTCGAAACCGAACGGCGCCAGATTGCCGATGTTCAGCTTGATGATGCGATGGCCCTCTTCTTCGAGGCGCTTCGCATGCTCGAGAACGGGCCCGCGAATGTCGTAGCAGACGTTCAACAGCTTGTTGGATTTAAGTATCGGTTTCACGACGGGCACTTCGTCCTGGGTAAATGAGCGGGACCACCGGGTGAGCGGGACCATGGAGCACTCGCCCCACGCAGCGGGCAAGCGATGAGACGGGATTGCGCGGCGGGCGGTCCCGGTCCGCGCGGCGCGGGCCGGACCGGCACCAGGCATGATACGGGACGTGGGCGGCGCGCGGCCGTCGGGAGGCCGGACAGGCGTTCGGGTAGCGCCTTTCGCCGACGCTTTCCGGGCAGCCCGCGGGCATCCGCGGAGCACCCTGCGATACACCCCACTGGCTGCGGCGGGCGCGGTCGCCAGCCTTGCGGGCGCGGCTTGTGGCAGCGCGCGAACCTGAAGGGAGCCGCCGGGCGGCTAAAAAGTTATAATTTAGCGGATTTTGACCGACTTCCGCAATGCACCACGCAAGGCTCTGCAAGCCTGGAGCACGCGGCGGCAAGCGCCCGCCCACGCGCGCGAGGCGCCGCAGCCGCCGTTCGCGCGGGTGCCCGGAGTCTCGACTGTCCCTGTGGCATTGAACCCGAGCTTGCGCATGCCGGTCGAACCGCGACTGCATGTCTAACGACGACCACGGAAAACCAGTTTGAAATTACACCAGGATTCAAGCGGCGCCCTGAACACCGTCACGGGCTACGGCGCCGGCTATGTCGACATCAATCTCGAACGTCATACGGGCAGCATCATCGTGATGCCGGAAAGCCCCGTCATCAGCTGGCCTGTGTCGTCGTTCGAGGCCCTTTCGCCCGAGCACTTCGCGCTGCTGATCGAGCCCGCGCCGGAAGTCGTCATCTTCGGCAGCGGCGAGCGCCTGCGCTTTCCGCATCCGCGCCTCACGGCTGCGCTCGCCGCCCACCGGATCGGCGTCGAGACGATGGACTTCAAGGCCGCTTGCCGAACCTACAACATCCTGATGGCGGAAGGCCGCAAGGTCGCCGCCGCGCTGCTGATCGAAGGCTGAACGCTGCGTCTGCGCCCGCGCTTCCAAAAAACGCCGCGGCGTTTTTGGATTGGCTGTCTTGCGGATCAAGTACACTGCGCGGCCCGGCGCCCGAAAGCGGGCGAAGGCAGGCGAAAGCGGGCCACGAAACACGCCACCAATCAGGTTGCATAAGGCTGCATAAGGTTGTGTTAAGGACCGCGCACGGACAATGCGCGCCGGCGGGCTGCGCAGCATCGGCTGCAGCGCAGCCGCGCCACGCCCTGCCCGCGCGCGCCCTGCGGCACGCCGGCAGCGGAATTCGCGCTGCGCGCCGCCCCAACGCGCCGCAGCAAAGATTCCGTCCGAACGGAATAAGAAAGAAGCCGCGACAGCGGCGCCGACAAAGGTTGAAAAACACATGAACGACAAGCCGTCCGGGCTGACGCTCAATCGCACGACGGTCCTGCTGCTCGTGCTTACGCTCGCCGTGATCTGGTTCGTGCCGCTCGGCTGGCGTCATCTGCTGCCGAGCGACGAAGGCCGCTACGCGGAAATGGCGCGCGAAATGTTCGTCACCGGCGACTGGATCACGCCGCGCTACAACGGCTACAAGTACTTCGAGAAGCCGCCGCTGCAAACCTGGCTGAACGCGCTGTCGTTCGCGTGGTTCGGCATCGGCGAATGGCAGGCGCGCCTCTACACCGCGCTGACGGGCTTCGCGGGCGTGCTGCTGATCGGTTATACCGGCGCGCGCGTGTTCAATGTCGCGACGGGCTTCTTCGCCGCGCTCGTGCTTGCTAGCGCGCCGTACTGGTATCTGATGGGCCATTTCAACACGCTCGACATGGGCCTGTCGTTCTGGATGGAAGTCACGCTGTGCGCGCTGCTGCTCGCGCAGCGCCCGGGGCTCGCCGCGCGCGAGCAGCGGCTGTGGATGTGGCTCGTGTGGGCGTCGATGGCGCTCGCGGTGCTGTCCAAGGGCCTCGTCGGGCTGATCCTGCCGGGCGCCGTGCTCGTGCTGTACACGGTGGTCGCGCGCGATTGGGCGCTCTGGAAGCGTCTGTATCTCGTGAGCGGGCTGATCGTGTTTTTCGCGGTCGTCACGCCGTGGTTCGTGCTCGTACAGGACCGCAACCCTGAATTCTTCAATTTCTTCTTCGTCGTCCAGCAGTTCAGGCGCTATCTGACGCCCGAGCAGAATCGCCCCGGCCCGCTCTGGTACTTCGTGCCCGTCATGCTGGTCGGCTTCCTGCCGTGGCTGTCGGTCACTTTTCAGAGCGCGCGCCACGCGCTGCGCATGCCGCGCCAGGCGAACGGCTTCGCGCCCGTCACGCTGCTGTTCGTGTGGACCGCGTTCATCTTCGTGTTCTTCAGCGCGTCACATTCGAAGCTGCTGTCGTACACGCTGCCCATCGCGCCCGCGATCGCGCTCGTGATCGGCATGTATCTGCCCCTCGTCACGCGCGAGCAGTTTCACCGGCATCTGACGGGCTACGCCCTGTTCCTCGTGGCGGGCGGCTTCGGCGCCGTGTTTCTCGGACGTCTTGGCGACCGGCGCAATCCGAATGCGCTGTACCTGGAATTCCGCACATGGGTGTTCGCGGCGCTCGCGATCGGGTTCGTGTTGACGCTCGTCGCGATCTGGATCAACCGGCGCAGGCGCAGCGCCGCGAGCGGCGCGCAGAACGGTCTGCCCGCTGGCGCCATGAACCCCACGCAGGGCACCGCAAGCGCGAACGCAACATCGACGGGCATCGTCGGTGCCGCGACGGCGTTCGGCATCGGCTGGGTGCTGCTCGCGACGATCGCCGGCACAGGCCACGACGCGTTCGGCCGGCTGTCGTCGGGCGCGCCGCTGGCGCCCGACGTCAAGGCGGCGCTCGCAAAGCTGCCCCCCGACACGCCGTTCTACTCGGTCGGCGTGCTCGATCACACGCTGCCTTTCTACATCGACCACACGATGATCATGGTCGAGCATGCGGACGAATTGGCATTCGGCGTGTCGGTTGAACCGCAAAAATGGGTGCCGACGGTCCCGCAATGGGTCGAGCGCTGGAAGGCCGACCGCTACGCGTTGGCGCTGATGTCGCCCGACCGTTACAAGGAATTCAGCGAACAGCACCTGCCGATGACCGTCGTCGCGCGCGATTCGCGCCGCGTGATCGTCGAAAAGCCGCTTCCCGCTGAAGCAGGCGCCGCTTCGCAAGGCGCCGCGCCGGCCGCGGCTTCAGAGGCACAGCCGCAGCAATGACCTCCTCCCTCACTCGAACTATCCTTCGATGAACCCGATTTCGCTTTTCTGCATCCTCGCTGGCGTCGCGCTGAACGCGACGGCCCAACTGCTTCTGAAGGCCGGCACGAATGCCGTCGGCCATTTCGACTTCACGATGGCCAACATCATTCCGATCGGTTGGCGTATCGCGACGCAGCCGCCCATCGTCGGCGGCCTCGCCTGCTATGTGCTGAGCGTGGTCGTGTGGATCGTCGGGCTGTCGCGTGTGGACGTGTCGATTGCCTATCCGATGCTGTCGCTCGGCTATGTTGTGAACGCGTTCGCCGCGTGGTATCTGTTCGGCGAGGTGTTGTCGGCGCAACGTCTGATCGGCATTGGCGTGATCCTGGTCGGCGTGGTGCTCGTCGCGCGTAGCTGACGGCACGGCCTGCCGGCGCGGTCCGGACATAGAAGAAACGCCCCTGGCAAGCACGCCGGCGTCTGCTAACGTATTCCAAATTGTTTCGAGCGCTGGACATTGGAGCGGAACTCGCACATTATCGCCGCCGCATTCCGGCACTGATCAGCGCAGCCGCAGCAAATTAAGCTTAATGAAAGCTAAATGCCGGGCTTCGTTAAGAAAAGCAGCCAGTGACCCTTTTAAATATCGAGCAAAACCATCCATGACCCAGTCATCCGTTCCGTTTTTGCCGTTCGTCCGTCCCGAGATCGATGAAGAAACGATCCGCGGTGTTGTCGACGTGCTCCGCTCCGGCTGGATCACGACGGGCCCGCAGAACCAGGCGTTCGAAAAGGCATTGTCGGAATACTGCGGCGGCCGCCCGGTGCGCACGTTCAACTCGGGCACGGCGACGCTGGAAATCGGTCTGCGCATCGCGGGCGTCGGTGCCGGCGACGAAGTCATCACGACGCCGGCGTCGTGGGTATCGACCAGCAACGTGATCCTGGAAGTGGGCGCGACGCCCGTGTTCGTCGATATCGACCCGGCCACGCGCAACATCGATCTGGATCTGATGGAAAAGGCGATCACGCCGCGCACCAAGGCGATCATTCCCGTGTTCCTGTCGGGCCTGCCCGTCGACATGGACCGCCTCTACGCAATCGCCCGCGCGCACAAGCTGCGCGTGATCGAAGACGCCGCGCAGGCGTTCGGCTCGACGTGGAACGGCGAGCGTATCGGCAAGCTCGGCGACATCGTGTCGTTCAGCTTCCACGCGAACAAGAACCTGACCTCGATCGAAGGCGGCGCGCTCGTGCTGAACAACGAGGAAGAAGCCGTCCTCGCGCAGAAATACCGGCTGCAGGGTATCGTGCGCACGGGGTTTGACGGCATGGATTGCGAATTGCTGGGTGGCAAGTACAACCTGACGGACGTCGCGGCGCGCGTTGGCCTCGGCCAGCTGCAGCATATCGAGCGCTTCAACGCGCAGCGCAGGAAGCTCGCGCACGCGTACTTCGATGGTTTCGAAGGCGGCGCGGCCGTGAAGCTCGGCATGGGCCTGCCGCTCGCGGACTTCGAAAACAGCAACTGGCACATGTTCCTCGTCACGCTGCCGCTCGCGCGCCTGTCGCTCAGCCGCGCAGGGTTCATGGAGCAGATGAAGGAACGCGGCATCGGCACGGGCACGCACTACCCGGCTATCCACCTGTTTTCGCTGTACCGCGCGATGGGCTACAAGGAGGGCATGTATCCGCATGCGGAGCACTATGGCGCGACCACGCTCACGCTGCCGCTCTTCACGCAGATGAATGAAAGCGACGTCGCGCGCGTGTGTCGCGCGGTCAACGAGATTTGCGAACAATACGGCCGATAATCTGGTCAATCAAGCGGTCAACCAAGCGGAAACCCAGCGGAAATGAATCAAACGGACCCACGCCCGGTCGCTCCCGAACTCTCGGTCATCATCCCCGTGTACAACGAGGAAGCGGGGCTCGGCGAGCTGTTCTCGCGCCTGTACCCGGCCCTCGACGCGCTCGGCACGGGCTACGAGGTGATCTTCATCAACGACGGCAGCCGCGACCGGTCGCCGGCGCTGCTCGCCGAGCAGTTCCGCGCCCGTCCCGACACCACGCGCGTGATCCTGCTGAACGGTAACTATGGGCAGCACATGGCGATTCTCGCGGGCTTCGAGCAGTCGCGCGGCCAGATCGTCGTCACGCTCGACGCCGACCTGCAGAATCCGCCGGAAGAAATCGGCAAGCTGTGCGCGAAGATGCGTGAAGGCTTCGATTACGTCGGCACGATCCGCATGCAGCGCCAGGACAGCCTGTGGCGACGCAAGGCGTCGCTGGTGATGAACCGCCTGCGCGAGCGCATCACGCGCATCAAGATGACCGACCAGGGCTGCATGCTGCGCGCGTACAGCCGCCATATCGTCGACACGATCAACCGCTGCGGCGAAATCAACACGTTCATCCCCGCGCTCGCCTACACCTTCGCGCAAAACCCCGTCGAGATCGACGTCGCGCACGAAGAGCGCTTCGCGGGCGAGTCGAAGTATTCGCTGTACAGCCTGATCCGCCTGAACTTCGACCTCGTGACGGGCTTTTCGGTCGTGCCGCTGCAATGGCTGTCGTTCATCGGCGTGATTCTTTCGATGGGCTCGGCCGCCCTGTTCGTGCTGCTGCTGATTCGCCGCTTCATCATCGGCGCGGAAGTGCAAGGCGTGTTCACGCTGTTCGCCATCACGTTCTTCATGCTCGGCGTGATCATCTTCGCGCTCGGGCTGCTTGGCGAATATATCGGCCGCATCTATCAGCAGGTGCGCGCGCGGCCGCGATATCTGGTGCAGACCATCCTCGAACAGCGCAACGGCGAGCCGGTTGCCGCGCAGCCGCGCCAGTCGGTCATCCCGGGCGTGCAGCCGGCGTCCGTCACCGGCGACGACCAGGGTCTCATCCGATGAAGCCGCGCGCCGTCGTTTTCGCGTATCACAACGTCGGCGTGCGCTGTCTGCAGGTGCTGCTCGCGCGCGGCGTCGACGTCGCGCTCGTCGTCACGCACGAAGACAGTCCCACGGAAAACATCTGGTTCGGCAGCGTCGCGTCGGTGGCGGCCGAGCACGGTATTCCCGTCGTCACGCCCGCCGATCCGAAGAGCCCCGAATTGCGCGCGCGCATCGTCGAGGCGCGGCCGGACTTCATCTTCTCGTTCTATTACCGGCACATGCTGCCCGTCGATCTGCTGGCTGTAGCGCCGCGCGGCGCGTACAACATGCATGGCTCGCTGCTGCCGAAGTATCGCGGCCGCGTGCCGACCAACTGGGCCGTGCTCAACGGCGAAACCGAGACGGGCGCGACGCTGCACGAGATGGCCGCGAAGCCGGATGCCGGCGCGATCATTGCGCAGACGCCCGTGCCCATCCTGCCCGACGACACAGCCGCGCAGGTGTTCGACAAGGTCACCGTGGCCGCCGAGCAAACACTGTGGCGCGTGTTGCCCGCGCTGCTCAAGGGCGAGGCGCCGCATCTGCCGAACGATCTCGCACACGGCAGCTACTTCGGCGGACGCAAGCCGGAAGACGGGCGCATCGACTTCAGCCAGAGCGGCCAGCAGGTCTACAACCTGATTCGCGCCGTCGCGCCGCCGTATCCGGGAGCGTTTACGGAAATCGACGAAGAACGTTTCGTCGTCGCGCGGGCGCGTCTGGCACCGCCCGGCGCGCCAGGCGGAGATTTGCCGCCCGGCATCCACGTAGGCGATAATGGCTTTTTTGCGACATGCGGCGACGGCCGCATCATCGTGATCCACGAATTGCGGCATCTGCGCGACGATCAGCACCAAAGAAGCGAACGCGTCGTCACCCCCGCCGAATTCACCCAGCTCACTCAATCTTCCCGTAACACATGAAAAAAGTCCTGATTCTGGGTGTGAACGGCTTCATCGGCCATCACCTGTCCAAGCGCATTCTCGAAACGACCGATTGGGAAGTGTTCGGCATGGACATGCAGACCGAACGCCTCGGCGATCTCGTCAACCACGAGCGCATGCATTTCTTCGAGGGTGACATCACGATCAACAAGGAGTGGGTCGAGTATCACGTCAAGAAGTGCGACGTGATCCTGCCGCTGGTCGCGATCGCTACGCCCGCTACGTACGTGAAGCAGCCGCTGCGCGTGTTCGAACTGGACTTCGAGGCGAACCTGCCCATCGTCCGTTCGGCCGTGAAGTACGGCAAGCATCTCGTCTTCCCGTCGACGTCGGAAGTCTATGGCATGTGCTCGGACGAGCAATTCGACCCGGACGAGTCCGCCCTCACCTATGGCCCGATCAACAAGCCGCGCTGGATCTACGCGTGCTCGAAGCAGTTGATGGACCGCGTGATCTGGGGCTACGGCATGGAAGGCCTGAACTTCACGCTGTTCCGTCCGTTCAACTGGATCGGCCCGGGCCTCGACTCGATCTACACGCCGAAGGAAGGTTCGTCGCGCGTGGTCACGCAGTTCCTCGGTCATATCGTGCGCGGCGAGAACATCAGCCTCGTCGACGGCGGCGCGCAGAAGCGCGCGTTCACGGATATCGACGACGGCATCAGCGCGCTGATGAAAATCATCGATAACAAGGACGGCGTCGCGACGGGCAAGATCTATAACATCGGCAACCCGACCAACAACTTCTCGGTGCGCGAGCTCGCGCACAAGATGCTGGCGCTCGCCGCCGAATTCCCCGAGTACGCGGAAACGGCGAAGAAAGTGCAACTGGTCGAGACGTCGTCGGGTGCTTACTACGGCGCAGGCTATCAGGACGTGCAGAACCGCGTGCCGAAGATCGACAACACGATGCAGGAACTCTCCTGGGCGCCGCATTCGACCTTCGACGAAGCGCTGCGCAAGATTTTCGAAGCGTACCGCGGCCATGTCGCCGAAGCACGCGCCCTCGTCGAACAACAGTAAGGGCTGCCGCGCTTGGCTCTGATCGTCCTGAAGATCGATGTCGATACGCTTCGCGGCACGCGTGAAGGCGTGCCGAATCTCGCGCGTATCTTCGACCGCTACAAGGCGCGCGCCACGTTCCTGTTCAGCCTTGGCCCGGACCACACCGGCTGGGCGATGCGGCGCGTGCTGCGGCCAGGCTTTCTGAAGAAGGTGTCGCGCACGTCGGTGGTCGAGCATTACGGCGTGAAGCAGCTGATGTACGGCGTGCTGCTGCCCGGCCCCGACATCGGCGCGCGCGCCCGCTCCGAAATGCGCGCGATCCACGAAGCCGGCTTCGAATGCGGCATTCACACGTGGGATCACGTGTACTGGCAGGACAACGTGCGTTCGCGTCCGCGCGACTGGACCGTCGCGCAGATGCAGAAGAGCCACGACCGCTTTGGCGAGATCTTCGGCATGCCGCCCGTCACGCACGGCGCGGCCGGCTGGCAGATGAACGGCCATGCGTTCGAGCAGATCGACGCGTGGGGCATGCAGTACGCGTCCGATGGACGCGGGCATACGCCGTACTTCCCCGTGGTGGGCGGCCGCACGCTGTCGCATGTGCAGATGCCGACCACGCTGCCTACGCTCGACGAAGTGCTGGGCATCGACGGCATCGACACGGACAACGTCGCCGCGTGGATGTTGAAGCGCACGGAAAACAATCCGCACGATCAGGTGTTCACGCTGCACGCGGAACTCGAGGGCCAGAAGCTTGCGCCCGTGTTCGAGCAACTGCTTGCCGGCTGGCGCGCTCAGGGCCACACGTTTGCCACGATGGGCGATTATCACGCCACGCTAGACCGTGACACACTGCCGTCGTACCCTGTGACGTGGGGCGAGATTCCGGGCCGTTCCGGCGAACTGATCGTTCAGCCCGACTAGCCGCACGGCGGCCGGGCATCATTCGACACGCGTTCGCCCAATGTCAAAGACCTCATTGGCCGAACGCGCGACACGTCCCGAAGAACACCCAGCAACCCCGAAGAAGGCGCTCAGGCGCGGCCCACGCCGCCGCCGACACCGATAACAACCGATAACAAACCGGAGGACCTCGTGCCCATCGCAGTCGATCAAGCCGTTCCCGATTTCACCGCCCCGGCTACGGGCGGCGACTTCACGCTGTCCAGCCTGCGCGGCAAAAAAGTGGTCGTGTATTTCTACCCGAAGGACAACACGCCCGGTTGCACGACGGAAGGACTGCAGTTCCGCGACCTGTATCCGAAGTTCAAGAAGGCGGGCGCGGAGATCATCGGTGTGTCGCGCGACAGCGTGCGTTCGCACGATAACTTCAAGGCCAAGCTGGAACTGCCGTTTACCTTGGTATCGGATCCGGACGAAACGCTATGCACGCTCTTCGGCGTCATGAAATTGAAGAAAATGTATGGCAAAGAAGTACGGGGAATCGAGCGCTCCACGTTCGTCATCGATGCTGAAGGCGTGCTGCGCCGCGAATGGCGCGGCGTGAAAGTGCCAGGTCACGTCGACGAGATTCTGGAGGCTGTACAAGCGCTTTGAGGCGCGTTATATTGGGCCGCAATGAGTGCCTGTTCACATACTTTTTTCCGCAGTTGCGCTGCAGATCGCGTCGTCGTCGCCGCTGGCAGTAAGGCAGTGACCCCGGCCATGAGGCGATCCATGAGGCGCAATGCGATGACCGAAGTTGAGCCGCTTGCCCCGTCTGCCGGGGCGGCGGCTTTTTTAATTGCGCGCAGCAGTTTGCGTCGTTCGCAGCGCACTTTCGTCAAGGAGCCGATCGAAGACCAGGCGAACCGGCATTACTAATCCGACACGCGCCACCGGACGCAAATTGCGGGCGCACGACGCACGACAGTTTGCGGCAGGCGGCGAAGAATTGTGACCCGCTTTACTCGAGGGAAACCATGCCTTTGCCTACCCCACCCAGCAAGCTCGGCAATCTGTTGCCGCCTGATGAATACACGGCGAAGCCTGCAAAGCCTGGTCGAAAACAGGCGTATGAAGGGGAGCAAGCCGCATCGGCCGAATATGGCCGCGCCAACGTCGCCGCACCGATGACGCACGCCGCCAACGCGGCCACCACGCTGCGCCCCGTTCATAGCGCCGCCGAGCCCGTTGCCGAAGCCACACCGTCCCGCAGTCGCAAGTCGAAGCAGACGGCCGCCTTGCTGCAGCCCGTCCCCGCCGCGCCCGCTGTCGCCCCCGCGACGGCAGCGCCTGTCGTCGCGCGTGGCAAGGGTTCCGCCGAAGCGGAAGCGCCCGCCGCAACAAGCGCCAAGCCGACCCGCACCGGCACGAAGAAAGGCGCGACCAAGGGTGCGCAGGTGGAGGTTCGCAAGCTGTTCGTGCTCGACACCAACGTGCTGATGCACGATCCGACCTGCCTCTTCCGCTTCGAGGAACACGACGTCTATCTGCCCATGATGACGTTGGAAGAACTCGACAACCACAAGAAGGGGATGTCGGAAGTCGCGCGCAACGCACGTCAGGTGAGCCGCACGCTGGATTCGCTCGTCGCGAATGCGGGTGACATGTCGGAAGGCATTTCGCTCGCGCGTCTGGGCAGCCGGGAAGCGCTGGGACGCCTCTACTTCCAGACGAAGCTCACGCATATCGAGCCCGTCGAAGGCCTGCCGCAAGGCAAGGCGGACAACCAGATTCTCGGCGTCGTGCGCGCGCTGCAGCGCGACCGCGAGGACCGCCAGGTCGTGCTGGTGTCGAAAGACATCAACATGCGCATCAAGGCGCACGCGCTCGGCCTTCCCGCCGAAGACTACTTCAACGACCAGGTTCTCGAAGACAAGGACCTGCTCTACTCCGGTATCCGTCAGCTGGCGCCCGACTTCTGGACGAAGCACGCGAAGGACATGGAGAGCTGGCAGGACACCAAGACGGGCACCACGTACTACCGCGTGACGGGCCCGCAGTGCGCGTCGATGCTGGTCAACGAGTTCGTCTATCTGGAGCCGCAGAATGGCGAGCCGGCGTTCCACGCGATCGTGCGCGAGCTGAACGGCAAGACGGCGCTGTTGCAGACGCTGCGCGACTACGGCCACCACAAGAACAACGTGTGGGGCATCACGGCACGCAACCGCGAGCAGAACTTCGCGCTGAACCTGTTGATGAATCCCGAGATCGACTTCGTCACGCTGCTCGGTCAGGCGGGTACCGGCAAGACGCTCGTCGCGCTGGCGGCGGGCCTCGCACAGGTGCTCGACGACAAGCGCTACAACGAGATCATCGTGACGCGCGCGACGGTTCCCGTCGGCGAAGACATCGGTTTTCTGCCGGGTACCGAAGAGGAAAAGATGCAGCCGTGGATGGGTGCATTCGACGACAACCTCGAAGTGCTGCAGAAAACGGATGACGCAGCGGGCGAATGGGGCCGCGCGGCGACCCAGGAACTGATCCGCTCGCGCCTGAAGATCAAGAGCATGAACTTCATGCGCGGCCGGACGTTCGTCGACAAGTATCTGATCATCGACGAGGCGCAAAACCTCACGCCGAAGCAGATGAAGACGCTCGTCACGCGCGCCGGTCCGGGCACGAAGATCATCTGTCTTGGCAACATCGCGCAGATCGATACGCCTTATCTGACGGAAGGCAGTTCGGGCCTCACGTATGTCGTCGATCGCTTCAAGGGCTGGGCGCACAGCGGGCATGTGACGCTGGCGCGCGGCGAGCGCTCGCGGCTGGCCGATTACGCGTCGGATATTCTCTAACGCGCTTTGTTTGCTGGTTCAGAAGCCGCTTCCGGTTCACGCCGGAAGCGGCTTTTTCTTTGTGTTTCGCCTTTTCTGATTGCGATGCGATCGACATAGCGCCCGTCGCTCAAAATTGACATTTAGCGCGCAAACTTCAAGTAACCCATCAACATTTCTTGCGAGAGGCCCGTCGGACGGGCTACCATCGGGCATCACCGGTTTCCCGCGGGCGTCGTCGCTCGCCTTCGCTTTCATGCTTCGCCTCGCCCTGTCACTGCTGCTCGTCGCCCTGCTCGCCGCCTGCTCAGGCGCGCCGCAGAAGACCGTGCGCAGTTCGGGCGGATCGTATGCGTCGTCGGGCGGCGCGTATCGGACCACGCCACCGGGTTTCCCCCGTTTCGTCGATCACAGTATCGGGCGTGAGGAAATCTCCATTCAGGCGATGAGCCTCGTCGGCGTGCCCTATCGCTGGGGCGGCAATACGCCGGATAGCGGTTTCGATTGCAGCGGACTCGTACACTACGTCGTGCAGCGCGCGGCTTCCGTGAACCTGCCGCGCACGACGGCCGATATGAGCTCACGCGGCGATTCCATCGAACCCGACGAAATCGCGCCGGGCGATCTGATTTTCTTCAACACGACGGGGCGGCCGCATTCGCATGTCGGTATTTATGTCGGCAAGCTGCGTTTCGTGAACGCGCCGTCGACGGGCGGCACCGTGCGGCTCGACTATCTGACCAATCCCTACTGGGCGAAACGCTTCGACGGCATTCGCCGGGTGGCGCCCGCGTTGAACAAGCCGCCGACGACGCCGTTCGATGCACCGAGCTATGAGGCCGCGACGCCTGCATCTCCGGCGCCCGCCGTTGCGGCGGTGGAAGCAGCGCCTAAACCGGTCGCGCCCGACGTCGGCGGCGGCGCGTACGGTTCGTCCCGCGGCGCTTACGTGGCGCAGACTCGTGCCCAACCCGCGCCCGTGGCGAATCAGGGCGTCGCAGCACCAGCCGCCACGACGGCCGCATCCAGCGATCAATTCGAACCGCCGCCTCCCGGCATGAGCGCCGCGCAGATGCAGGCGCGCGCAGCGGGCGCCACTTCGCCTGTCAGCTCCACGCCTGCGGATGCCACGCCCTCACGCGTCTACGGCGCCGCGCCATCGCCCGCTTCCGCCCCCGATGCCATCGACGCCGCCGCCGATGCCTACGAACCACCGCCTCCCGCCGCCGTAGCGGCGCGTCAGGCCCGCCAGGCACAGGTCTCCGGCGACAGTCGCGAATCGGGCGGCGTACAGATCATGCGCGCATCGACGGCTTCGCGCCCCATTCCCGCGCCGACGCAAACCAACGACGACCCGATCGCCGGCTTTGCCAAGTACTGATTCGTGCACGGGTCATTGACGCCCGATTCACCCGCGCCGCCGCACCTCTGCTATCTTTTGACGATATTTCCCTAACGGCGGGTGACAACGATGGATCTCGGGCTCAAAGACAAAGTGGTTCTGATAACGGGCGGCAGCAAGGGTATTGGCCTCGCGTGCGCGCGGGCGTTCGCGATGGAAGGCGCGAAAGTGGCGATCGTGTCGCGCGATCCCGCGAACCTCGCCCGCGCCCGCGAGCAGCTTTCGAGCGAAGGGCTGCATGTTCATCTGACGCGCGCCGATCTGCACGAACCGCATAGCGCCGCCGACGTCGTAGAGGAAGCGACGAGTGCCGTCGGCCCGATCGACATCCTGATCAACAGCGCGGGCGCCGCGCGCCGCTATGACCCCGAAACGCTCGATGCCGCCGCCTTCAAGGCGACGATGGAAGCCAAGTACTTCCCGTATATCTACCCGCAGCAGGAAGTGCTCAGACGCATGGCCGAGCGCGTGAAGTCCGGCGCGGCGAAGGAGCCGGGGACGATCGTCAACATCATCGGCATGGGCGGCAAGATTGCGAGCGACATTCATATCGCGGGCGGCGCGGCCAACGCGGCGCTGATGCTCGCTACCGTCGGCCTCGCGCACTATTACGCGCGCTACGGCATCCGCATCAATGCGATCAATCCGGGCGCGACGTTGACGGAGCGTGTCGAAGAAGCACTGCAACTGGAAGCTTCGCGCGAAGGAATCGAAACCGCCGAAGCACAGGCGCGCGGCGAGGCGCGCGTGCCGCTCGGACGTTTCGCGAAACCGGAGGAGATAGCAGACGTTGCGCTGTTTCTGGCGAGCCGCCGCGCGAGCTATGTGACGGGCGCGATCGTCCCGATGGATGGAGGCAGCGCGCCGCTGATCTGAACGCGGCGCGCCGTTTTAAGGCAGCTTTACAGGAAGCGGTGACCGAGCCACCAGCCGGCCGCCGCGAGCACGGCGGACGCGGGAATCGTCAGCACCCACGCCCAGACGATATTGCCGGCGACGCCCCAGCGCACGGCCGACAGCTTCTGCGTCGCGCCGACGCCGACGATTGCGCCCGTGATCGTATGCGTCGTGGAGACGGGAATGCCGAGGAACGACGCGATGAACAGCGTGATCGCACCGCCCGTCTCCGCGCAGAAGCCGCCGACAGGCTTGAGCTTCGTGATCTTCTGGCCCATGGTCCGCACGATGCGCCAGCCGCCGAACAGCGTGCCGAGGCCCATCGACAGATAACACCCGCCGATCACCCACAGCGGCGGCGCGTCGGCCGCGGCCGACGCGTAGCCCGTCGCGATCAGCAGCATCCAGATGATGCCGATGGTTTTCTGCGCGTCGTTGCCGCCGTGGCCGAGGCTATACAGCCCCGCCGACACCAGTTGCAGACGCCGGAAGCGCCGGTCGACCTTGCTTGGCGGCGTGCGGAAGTAGATCCACGACACCAGCAGCATGAAGAACGAGCCGAGCACGAAGCCGAGCAGCGGCGACACGATGATGAACGTGACCGTTTTCATCAGCCCGTCCCAGTTGAGCGCGGCCCAGCCGGATTTGGCGAGCGCCGAGCCCACCAGCCCGCCGATCAGCGCGTGCGACGAACTGGACGGAATGCCGTAGTACCAGGTGACGATGTTCCAGCCGATCGCGCCGACCAGCGCGCCGAACACGACGTAGTGATCGACGATGCCGGGGTCGATCGTGCCCTTGCCGACCGTTTGCGCGACTTTCAGGTGGAAGATGAAATACGCGATGACGTTGAACGCGGCGGCAAACGCGACGGCCTGTTGCGGCTTCAGCACGCCCGTTGAGACGACAGTGGCAATCGAGTTCGCCGCGTCGTGGAAGCCGTTCATGAAGTCGAACACGAGCGCGACGACCACGAGCGTCGCGACCGCCCAGATAGCGAGTTGTATCGAATGCATCAGGCGTTTTCCAGCACGATGCCTTCGATGATGTTCGCCACGTCCTCACACTTGTCGGTGATCGACTCGAGCAACTCGTAGATCGCCTTCAGCTTGATCAGCGTCTTGACGTCGTCCTCTTCGCGGAACAGCTTCGACATTGCCGAGCGCAGCACGCGGTCGGCGTCGGATTCCAGACGGTCGATGTCTTCGCACGCCTTCAGAATCTCGCGCGCCTGCTTCATGTCCGACAGCATGGCGACAGCCGCCTGCACGCGTTCGCAGCAAGCGGTCGAAATGTGCGCGAGCTGGCTCGCTTCCGACGTCACCGCCCGCACGTCGTACAGCGAAATGGCCGTGGCGACGTCCTCCATCAGGTCGAGGATGTCGTCCATCGTGGTGATCAGCTTATGGATTTCGTCGCGGTCGAGCGGCGTGATGAAAGTCTTGTGCAGCAGATCGATGGTTTCGTGCGTCAGTTTGTCGGCTGCTTTTTCGGCCGTTTGCACGTTTTGCTTGTGGATCTCGGCGTCGCCGAGGTTGTCGATCAACAGTTCGAGTTCGTGGCTCCCCGCGACGATGTGCTTCGCGTGAGCGTTGAAGATTTCAAAAAATTTGCCCTCGGTGGGCATGAATCGACCGAACATTGGGGTCCCAGAAAATGGTCACGGTGGCGCTGTCATAAAACCGCAATATTGTACCGTTCCGGACCATTCCGGGTGTGGCGCGCAGCCGTGTTTTGTGCGCGCGCGCAACGGCGGGCGCAACCCGGTGCCCCCGCTCGCGTGGAGTGTGCTACTCGCTGCCGTAGAAATTCTGCGCGCCCGCAAAATTGTCGAACTTCGTGAATTGCCCGTGGAACGTGAGCCGAACTGGGCCGATCGGACCGTTACGCTGTTTGCCGATGATGATTTCGGCGGTGCCCTTGTCGGGGCTGTCCGGGTTGTAGACCTCGTCGCGGTAAATGAACAGGATCACGTCCGCGTCCTGCTCGATTGCACCCGATTCGCGCAGATCGGACATGATCGGTCGCTTGTTCGGGCGCTGTTCGAGACCGCGGTTCAGCTGTGACAGCGCGATCACGGGCACGTCGAGTTCTTTGGCGAGGCTTTTCAGCGAACGCGAGATTTCCGAAATTTCCGTCGCACGATTTTCGCCCGACGAGGAGCCGCTCATCAGCTGCAAGTAGTCGATGATAATCAGGCCGAGCTTGCCGCACTGGCGCGACAGACGCCGCGCGCGCGAGCGCAGTTCCATCGGGTTCAGGCCGCCCGTTTCGTCGATGAAAAGCTGGGCCTCGCTCATTTTCTGGACGGCATGCGTGAGCTTCGGCCAGTCTTCGTCCGTCAGGCGCCCGGTCCGCATGCGGTGCTGGTCGAGCCGGCCGACCGAGCCAAGCATACGCATGGTCAGTTGCGTGCCCGGCATTTCCATCGAGAACACGGCGACTGGCAAACCATATTCGACGGCTACGTATTCGCCGATGTTCATCGAGAACGCTGTTTTACCCATCGACGGGCGCCCCGCCACGATGATCAACTCGCCGCCATGCATGCCCGAGGTCATCCGGTCGAGGTCGACGAAGCCCGTTGGCGTGCCCGTCACGTCGCTCGGATTGGCCGTGTGGTACAGCGTGTCGATGCGCTCGACGACCTGCGTCAGCAGCGGCCCGATTTCGAGGAAACCCTGCGTGCCGCGCGCGCCGTCTTCGGCGATCGAGAACACCTTCGATTCCGCTTCGTCGAGCAGCTGGCGAACTTCCTTGCCTTGCGGATTGAAGGCATCGGCGGAAATTTCGTCGGCGACCGAAACCAGCCGGCGCAGCACCGCGCGATCCCGCACGATTTCCGCATAACGCCGGATGTTCGCCGCGCTCGGCGTGTTCTGCGCGAGCGCGTTCAGGTACGCGAGCCCGCCCACCTCTTCGGCCTTGCCCGACGTGGTCAGCGCTTCATAGACGGTCACGACGTCGGCGGGACGCGTCGACGCGATCAGCCTGCCGATGTGCTCGAAAATGATGCGGTGGTCGTAGCGGTAGAAATCGCTTTGCGAGAGGAAGTCGGCAATGCGGTCCCATGCGGCGTTGTCGAGCAGCAGACCGCCCAGCACCGATTGCTCGGCCTCGATGGAATGGGGCGGGACTTTCAGCGACTCGATTTGAGGATCTTTCGACGGTGCGTTCATGGGGTGGAATTATCAGGCAAAGTGGGACGGCGGGATAGCATCCTGAAAATCGAACCGCCGCAGCGCGCGGCAAAGCCAATGCGGACAATAAAAAAGGCAGAGGCCGGTTTCCCGGCCCCTGCCTTTTATCGCCAGCAACGTCCCGGCGATCTTGTTTCCTGCCTGGCTTAGACGTGCTCGCCCAGCACCGACACCGTGACGTCAACCGTGACGTCCGTGTGCAGCGAGACGTGAACCGGATGGTCGCCAACGATCTTCAGCGGGCCTTCCGGCAGACGCACTTGCGCCTTTTCAACTGCGAAGCCTTGCTTGCCCAGTGCTTCGGCGATGTCGGCGTTCGTCACCGAGCCGAACAGACGGCCGTCGACGCCAGCCTTCTGCGCGATCTGGACCGTCAGGCCCGACAGCTTTTCGCCTTGTGCCTGAGCAGCCGTCAGCTTTTCAGCTGCGACCTTTTCCAGTTCTGCGCGGCGAACTTCGAATTCAGCGATCGCTTCCTTCGTTGCGCGGCGTGCCTTCTTGTTCGGGATCAGGAAATTACGTGCATAGCCGTCCTTGACCTTGACGATGTCGCCCAGGTTGCCGACGTTCACAACTTTTTCGAGAAGAATGATTTGCATTCGGATGCTCCTTGACGTCGTCCGGTTAGGCCTTGTGCTGATCGGTGTACGGCATCAGCGCGAGGAAACGTGCGCGCTTGATCGCCGTGTCGAGCTGGCGTTGATAGTGGGCCTTGGTACCCGTCAGACGTGCCGGCGTGATCTTGCCGTTTTCGCCGATGAAGTCCTTCAGCGTATCGATGTCCTTGTAGTCGATCTGATCGACATTTGCAGCCGTGAAACGGCAGAACTTCTTGCGCTTGAAGAGCGGGTTTTGTTGCTGACGACGCTTGTCGAATTTCTTACCAGTCGGGCGGGGCATGTTCAGTCCTTTCCAATGTCCTGCAATTCTGTGATGTGAAACACCAGAGTTCTCGCGTTGCGGCTTTTCTTCGCCAGGAAGCCGGTGAAGAGCGTTTCGACGCCCATCTCAACCCGCTCCAGCTTGCCGCTCGCCTCACCGGCCGCGACCGCCTGCATGATCAGCTCGACGGTTCGGGCAACGCCCGCTTCGACGACCTGCGTGCGGTGTTGCAACGTACAGCCTGCAATCGGAACGCCAGCGGGTGTGTACCGCACTATTTCGCGTTCGACGACGCTCGCCGTGAGTTGCAGCCGGTTCATCGCTTCCTTTTACGGACGCTGAATGAGAGCGCGCCGCGTGACTCTGATGGCTTAATGGTTCTGCTTTAAGCCTGCGCTTCCGTCGGCTGCGATGCAGCCGCCTTCTTGGCTTCTTCGCGCTGCACTTCCTTCATCATCGGCGACGGGCCGGTTTCGGCCTTCTTCATCTTGACGATGAGGTGACGCAGAACGGCGTCGTTGAACTTGAACGCGTGTTCCAGTTCGTCGAGCGTAGCCTGGTCGCATTCGATGTTCATGCAGACGTAGTGAGCCTTCGCGAGTTTCTCGATCATGTAGGCCAGTTGGCGACGGCCCCAGTCTTCGATGCGGTGGATCTGGCCACCGTGCGACGTGATCGTGGTCTTGTAACGCTCGATCATGGCGGGCACTTGCTCGCTTTGATCGGGATGCACGATAAAGACGATTTCGTAATGACGCATGTTCACTCCTTGTGCTGACTTATGGATAGAAGCCACCCGGGCGTCGAACCGGTGTGGCAAGTGAGAAGCCGAAGAATATAACCTGAATCGGCACTGTTTGCAAGATAAAGCAGGTGGCATCCGCCGGATTCGGGCGTGTTTTCAATGATTTAGGGCGGCTGGCGGCACAAAAACATGCCGCCAGCCGCCCTTCGAATGCCATCAATGGTCTTCAGTCTCCGTCAACTGCCGGAATAAGGCGCCCCCGGCTCCGCGCCATGCAGCCGGGCCGTCAGCGCGGCCTGCAACGCCGTCAGCGACTCGGGCGCGGCGTCCGTCACGGCCCACCACATCATCCCCTCGTCGCGCCAGCGCGCCACCGCATAGCCGTCCTGAATCAGCGGAGCACCCGGCTTGCCCGCCGCGCGGTCGTCCTCGGGGAACACGTAGACGTCGATCACGTGCTTGGCGTGCCGGTACGTCAGCACGGCCACCCGCCGATGCCCCACATAGTCGAGCCGCCCGCCCGCCAGAGGGAAGCCGCTCGCGCTGAGATCCTCTACAGGCGGCGCGTAGTCGAGCTTGCCGTTGAACCACGGCTTGACCGTGTGCTGATCCGTCGATATCACGTCGATATCGTGCCCCGACAGTTGCGCGCGCACATGGCTCGCCACCAGTTCGTCGACCAGCGGCATCGGTTCGCCCGTCCGGTGCAGCGACACCGCAATGCCCGCCGCGACGAGCGCACAGAACGCGAGCGCGAGACCGCCGCGCCAGGCCGCGCCCGTGTGCCATCCGCCGCCGCTCATCGCGCCGCTCGCGCCCTCGCCCGCCAGCGGCCCGAAGCCGCCGCCTTTCGGAAGCTGTGGCAGTTGCGGCAGCCGCACCCAGTCGAACCAGCCTTTGCGCTGCCTCGCGCGTGGCTCGGGCCGCATTTCGCTGTCGCGCACCGCCCCTTGCGAAGCGGCAAGCTCGGTCGGCGGCAGCGCCGCCATGATCTTCGCGCGCAGTTCATCCGGCGCGCGATAGTAGTTGGCCGAGCGCACCGCGCCCTTCATTGCCCTTACCATCTCGCTTTCCCTCCGGCATGCCTCGCAGCTTTCGATATGCCGCTGCACGTCGCGCGATTGCGGCGGCGTGAGTTCGTGGTCCGCATTCGCATCGAGAAGCGGCCGTGCTTCGTTACAGTCCATCTGGCGCCTCCTGTGCGAGTCCACCCGGCAGCGCGCTGGGAGCGTGCGGCATCCAGCCGCTTTCGGTTTTACGTGGCGTATCGGGCGATCCGCCGGGCGGTGCTCCGCCGCCGGCGTGCCCCGGACGGGACGGCCCCTCGGTCCGGGCCGATGCGCGCATGGCTGGCCGGGCGCCCGGCACATCGTCTGCTCCGTCCGGCCCGCGCTGCGCGGCGCTCCCATCGCGCGCGCCGCCTCTCGGCCGCGCGCTCCCCTTCGATTGCAAGGTCGTCAACGCCGTCGCGAGCTTGCGTCGCCCTCGCGCGAGCCGCGACATCACGGTGCCGACAGGCAGATCCGCAATCGTGGCGATCTCGCGGTAGCTCAATTCTTCCAGCTCGCGCAGGATCAGCACCTCGCGATATTCGACAGGCAGCATTTCCAGCGCCTCATGCACGAGCCGCGTGTTTTCGTCGCGGATCAGCAGCGCTTCGGGGTCGGGCGAGTTCGCGCTCCAGCCTTCGAACGTCTCGTCGTCGAGGTTCTCGTCGAACTCGATCGTCGCGTTGACGCCGCCCGAACGCCTTCGCCATTCCGTGTACCAGGTGCGCCGCACGATCGCGAGCAGCCAGGGCCGCGCGGTCTCGCCGTGGAACGTGTCGAAGAAACGGTAAGCGCGCATGAACGCTTCCTGCACGACGTCGTCGGCGTCGTGTCCGTTGCCGCATAGCCACCGCGCAAGGTTGTACGCGGCATCGAGATGCGGCAGCGCCATCTGCTGAAAGCGCAGACTGCGCGCGGCCTCGGCGCGCGCGTCGCCCCCAGCATGTTTTCCGGTCTCATTCACCGATCGCCTCCAGGCTTGCCCAGACTTCACGGCTGCAAAACCCATCTCGAAACCAGTTTATTCCCGGTTTTCGTGCCTGCCGCGAAAAAAAGTCGGGAATAAAAAGCATGGCCTCGCAGTACCGCAAATGAGTCATTCACTCGCGAGGAGAATCATGCAAAACAGTCTGAAATGTCTGAAGCGGCGCGATTTCCTGCGCCTGGCGGCCGTCGGCGGTGCGGCATTCGCGTCGGCGTTGCCCGGCTTCTCGTATGGGCGCGACGATGATTTCTACTTCGTCCAGTTGTCGGATGCTCATTGGGGCTTCGAAGGCCCCGGCGTGAATCCCGATTCGAAAGGCACGCTGCCGAAGGCGATTGCCGCCGTCAACGCGCTGCCATCGCCGCCCGATTTCGTGATCTTCACGGGCGACCTGACCCACACCACCGACGACACCGCGCTGCGCCACGAACGCATGCGTCAGTTTCAGGAAATCATCGCGCAACTGAAGGTGAAGCCGCTGTACCTGATGCCGGGCGAGCACGACGCGAGTCTCGACGCGGGCGCGGCGTACAAGGAGCACTTCGGGCAGACGCACTACACGTTCGATCACAAGGGCGTGCATTTCATCACGATCGACAACGTGTCGGACCCGGCGGGCCGCGTCGGCGAGCAGCAGATCGCGTGGCTTGCAGCCGATATCGACAAACAGCCGCAGGACGCGCGCATCGTCGTCTTCACGCACCGGCCGCTGTTCGATCTGGCGCCGCAATGGGACTGGGCGACGCGCGACGGCGGGCAGGTGATCGACGTGTTGAGCCGGCGCAAGAACGTGACCGTGTTCTATGGCCACATCCATCAGGAGCATCACATGGTGACGGGCAACATTGCGCATCACGCGGCGCGCTCGCTGATGTTCCCGCTGCCGCTTGCGATGTCGCAGCCCAAGAAGCTGCCGGTGCCGTGGGACGCGTCCGCGCCGTATCGCGGGCTGGGCTGGCGGCAGGTGCAGGTCGCGAGGCCGTCGGGCGCGCTCGCGCTCGATGAAATGCCGATCAAGACGTCATAACGGGGAGACCAACATGCAGACGTTTGCCGTCGACAGGAAGCGACGCCGCGTTTTCACGCTCGCCACGATGGGCGCGGTGCTGGCCGTCGCGGGCCATTTCGACGCGCGCGCCGCCGAGCCGCGCGTCATCAAGGTCAGTGCGCGCAGGTTCGTATTCACGCCGAATCAGATCAAGCTCGCGCCGCATGAGAATGTTGTGTTTGAGCTGACCGCTCTGGATACGGTGATGGGGTTCGCGATTCCGCAGTTCAACGTGCGGGCGGATGTGCCGCCAGGGGCTGTTGTGCGCGTGCCGGCGCAGGCCGGACCGGCTGGGACTGTCGATTTTTTGTGCGATATTTTTTGTGGGTCAGGGCATGAGACGATGAGTGGGACGATTGTGGTTGGGTAGGGGTTGGCGGTTTTGGTTTGCAGGTGGCTCGCCTGGGTTTGCGCTGGCATCCGCGATGCGTTTGGTTTTTGCTCGCCGTTCGGTGTTTTGGCCTTTGCGCTGGCATCCGCGCTTTGCCTTCGTGCTTCACGCGTTGCCCCTGTGCCCCTGCCTTTTCGCTGGCATCCGCGTTTCGGTGTTTGCTGCGCGGGCTCCGGCGCGGTGTGTTTGCCTTTGCGCTGGCATCCGCGCTTTGTTAGCGTGCTTCAGGCGTCGCCCCTGTGCGGGGCGGCACCTACTTTTCTTTGCCGCCGCAAAGAAAAGTAGGCAAAAGAAAGCGGCTCACACCGCCA
>NZ_FNDI01000057.1:0-28988 GCF_900100565.1 Paraburkholderia steynii
CTCGCTGACCATCAAAGACCTCTCGCATAACGAAGAACTTTCCGTTGAAGCACTCGCCTCCGTGCGCGGCGGCAGCAACTACAACGCCTACAACACGAATGCCGCGTTCGGCGGCGGCTTCGCCAGCCCGTCCATCGTGGTGGCACCCGTCACGCAGACCGACACGCAGGTCATCATCCCGACGATCCAGAACTTCGGCGGCCTGCAGCTGGTCAAGTAAAGCCACACACGGGAGAGCCGCGCCGCGTCTGCCTGTCGCAGCAGTGCGTTACTCTCCCGTCCCGCTACACGCCACACCAGGAGCCTTACCATGGCCTCGCTGACGATCACGGATCTTTCGCATCATCAGACACTGTCCAACGACGCGCTGTCTGCGGTGCGCGGCGGCAGCAACTTCAATCTTGGCAACGTGAACGCAGCGTTCGGCGGTGGTTTTGCCAGCCCGGCTATCGTGGTGGCGCCGGTCATCCAGACCGACACGAAGATCGATATTCCGACGCTGCAGAATTTCGGCGGACTGCAGTTTCTCAAGGGGCTGCTGTAAGTCCCGGGCATGAAACGGCCGTTCCCATATAAAAACGTTTGTCGGGTCCGCCAGACCCCTTCGAACAGTTCACGACAGCACCACAGCACGGGGTAAGCGTTAAGAGAAGATGTGCGTCAGAAGTTCGTTCTGAGAGAAATGCCGTCAGGTCTTGTCCCTTGACGGTTTCAGGCCCGCCAGTCCGTTCCCCGCTGGCGGGCCTTCTTGTTTGTGCAGCGTGAGTCGCGGCCGGATTCAGGTGCGGGATCAACATGCCATCCACGCCCCGGTCGACAGGTAAATCCGCTCGACCTCATCGGGGCTGATGTCAGCATGGCGCTCGCGCCCTGAGCCACATGGGCCGTGTACATCTTCGTAGTCAACGTAACCGGCCAGATCGAGTCGTTGGGGCCGTACAGCCACAACAATGGAACTCGTGTGTTCTTGCCATACGCGCCGAGCGTGCGCGTCAGGTCGCCTCAACGCCTCTCCCCATTCGCGGCTTAGTGACTTGCGCCCTCCACCGCGCCAATCCCGGTTTCCGAGCGTACCGACTGCGCCTCGAATCCGGCCTGATCGATGCGCGCACGAGCGGATCTATCTGTCAACGAGAAGAGCCAGATGCCAGCGAAGCCGATCGCCATCGAAAAGAGTGCGGGCGATGCGTAGGGGAATGGCGCCGTCGCAAAGTGCAACACATCCACCCACACCGCTTTCGAGAGAACCGTCAGCAATACGGCAGAAACCAACCCGAGAAAGCCGCCGATCGTCGCACCACGTGTGGTACAACCGCGCCACAGAACCGACATGAACAGCACCGGAAAGTTGGCCGACGCCGCCACAGCAAACGCCAGCGACACCATGAATGCAATGTTCTGCTTCTCGAATACGATCCCGAGCACGACGGCGACAATTCCCAGCACGACAGTCGTCACGCGCGAAACGAACAGCTCGTTCGCACTCGCTGCCTTGCCATGCTTGAAGACGGTCGCATACAAATCATGCGACACAGCCGATGCCCCGGCCAACGTGAGACCCGCGACGACGGCCAGGATCGTTGCGAAAGCCACCGCCGAAATGAACCCGAGAAACACGTTGCCGCCCACCGCACTCGCAAGATGCACGGCAGCCATGTTCGTGCCGCCCAGCAGCTTGCCCGCTGCATCCTTGAACACGGGGTTCGTGCTGACAAGAACGATGGCGCCAAAGCCGATGATGAAGGTCAGGATGTAGAAGTAGCCGATCCATGTCGTTGCCCAGAACACCGACTTGCGTGCTTCTTTGGCGTTAGGCACGGTAAAGAATCGCATCAGGATGTGCGGCAGCCCAGCCGTGCCGAACATCAGTGCAATGCCGAACGAAATTGCCGAGATCGGGTCCTTGATGAAATTGCCCGGACCCATGATGGACGCCTTCTTCTCATGCACTTCGACGGCTTTCGCAAAGAGCGCTTCAGGACTGAAATGAAACTGCCACAGCACCATAAATGCCATGAACGAGGCGCCTGCAAGCAGCAGACACGCCTTGATGATTTGCACCCATGTTGTTGCCGTCATGCCGCCAAACAGCACATAAACCATCATGAGCGCACCCACGATCACCACCGCGACCCAATACTCGAGTCCAAACAGCAATTTGATCAACTGCCCGGCACCGACCATCTGCGCGATCAGATAGAACGCCACGACCACGAGCGTACCCGATGCGGCGAATGCGCGGATCGGCGCCTGCTTGAAGCGATATCCGGCCACGTCGGCGAACGTGAAACGGCCGAGATTGCGCAGTCTTTCGGCCATCAAAAACGTGATGATCGGCCAGCCAACCAGAAAACCGATCGAATAGATGAGACCGTCATAGCCATTTGCATAGACGGCTGCCGAGATGCCCAGGAACGAAGCAGCCGACATGAAATCTCCGGCGATTGCCAGTCCGTTCTGGAAACCCGTGATTCCGCCACCCGCGGTGTAAAACTCGGCGGCGGAGCGCGTCCGTCTCGCAGCCCATTTGGTAATGAAAAGCGTCGCGACCACGAAGACGACGAACATCGCAATTGCCGTCCAGTTGGTCGGCTGTTTGATCGTCTGGCCCATGTCCGCGCCAGCGGAGAAACAATACGATGAGAAGACAGACAGCGCAGTAAAGGCGCAAAGACGTCGTGCGATCATGCTGCCTCCCGCTTGATCTGCTCGGTGAGTTCATCGTATGTGCTGTTGGCGCGACGAACATAGAAACCCGTAATAACCACCGTGAATACGATAACGAACAGTCCAAGCGGCATGCCCCATGTCATCACGCCCGCACCCATCTTTGCAGCAAGAAACTGCTTGTCGAAGGCAATCAACAGAACGAAGCCGTAATAGACGAACAACACGAGGGCGGTCAATGTCCACCCAAGCCGTGAGCGCTTTCGCACCAGCTCGCGATACGCCGCGCTCGATTTCACTCTCTCTGCGAGTTTCACATCCATCTTCGTCTCCTGCATGAGCAGCTTTCGCTGACTGACAAGCGCCCTCTTCCGGCCATGGTCGTAACGAGGGGCGTCTTTACGCACCGCGTGTCCCGGTGGGGATTCGGTGCAATGCTTTCGCGTGTGTGGGCTTCGAGCGTCGTTATTGTCGTGCGCCAGGTAGTACATTAAGAGCGCGCGCTTACCCGGTTCTTACGGCAACGCGTTTCTCCCGCCTGGGTTTACACGAATAACTGCAACCTTCTCAGTAAAACATCGGCACTACCTGACACGTCGCACAAGGCCTCCCGTGCCGATGCGCCAACCTCAAGCTTTCACATCGGCGGTCACGCACGCGCAACCAACGGGCGTGATCTCTTCCCATTGACATGACCCAGATCATCCCGGCAAGGAAGCTGTCGCCCGCACCATTAGCGCTTCGAATCTCCGTTCTCAAAGCAGGCATGAACCATTTCTCATCTGACGCAGTTGGCTGTACGATTTCAAGGCTGATTCTCCGCAAATGGCTCGGTAGCGCGTCGAACATCGCACGCTTTCAGCGTACCGCGCAAAACGGGCGAAGTTGATCGACGTCAACCGCGATCGCCGCGTAGTACGGAGAATCGATACATCGGGACGCTGCCAGACGGAGGATCATCATGGCTCAAACATCGAACGCCGCCTCGTCCACCCAGAGCGCGTTTCAGCGCATCATGCTGGCCGTGGACGACTCGGAGGCGACCTTGCGGGCAGCCGAATATACAAAAGCATTGTTCGCCGGGCGTGCGCAAATCAGGCTGGTGACGGTTGCACAGAACCCGCGCACGCTGTTCCCTCTCGGCGCGACGGCGCAGGGGTTTCTAGCGGCGGCGAGAGAGGAGATCATCGGCGATGCCCGCGCCGCGCTTGCGAAAATCGAAGCCATATTCGCTGGGATAGAGCTGGAATTTGGGCTGGTCGATCTTTCTGTTCATCACGGCAATACTGCTGATGCGTTGCTCGACACGGCATCGCACTGGAATGCGGACCTGCTCGTGATGGGCATGCGGCATCATCATGGATTGCTGCGCTGGATCGAAGGCACCGTGTCGGAACCCGTGGCGCGGCGCGCGACCTGCTCCTTGCTGCTTGTGCCCGAGGACAGCCGCGTTCCCACCGACCGGCCGCCCATGCGCATGGTCTTTGCGCTGGACGGCAGCGCCTGCTCGCTCGCCGGTTTGCGCACGGGTCTGAAGATCGCTGGTCCTGATACCCGGCTGCGCACGATCTACGTGGTGGATCGTGCCGTCCATCTGTTCGATGGCGGGGCCGCCGACATGTTGGAAACTGCGTATCTGGACCAGGGTTGCGCGGCCATCGAACGCGCGACGCACATCTGCTCCGATCAGGGCTGCATCGCGGATACCGCCGTGATCAAGACGCATCGAAGCCATGATGATGTTCCGCACGCGATCGTACGTGACGCAGCGGAATGGAATGCCGACCTGGTCGTTCTCGGCACGCATGGCAGACGCGGTATCGAACGCTGGCTTCTCGGCAGCGTGGCCGCGCGCACTGTCCGGCTCGTCGACACACCGATTCTGCTGGCACGCAGCGGCGAAACGGCGGCAGACTAGACGAAACATGACGCCTCGCGCCGTCTCTACGGCGCCTTCCGCGTTGACGGCCGGTTCTTGCCCTCCGCGCTGCGCGACGCGTTGCTGACCGGGCGGACACCCGGGCGGCGCAGCAGTACGCTCGCAGCAGTCGGTTCCCACGGTAACCGACTGCGCACCGCGCCTTCACATCTTGATGGTTCGCGCCATTTTGAGACCTATCCACGTCGTCCCTTCGCGCAGGCCGTCGAGCACAGCATCCCGTTCGGTGTTGAATTTCCTCCCGTGGCGGAAGGTATGCTCGAAGTCGCCTTCCGGCGACGAGTGCCTGACGTGGATTGTCGACTGATAACCGCCCATTTCGGCAGGTTCTGTCTGCACGTTCACAGACCATGCGCCGTCCTGCACGTTTCCCGACATCGCCATCACATGCTCCTTTTGAATCGCAGCCGCGCGCCACGCGGAAAGCACGGCTGCGGCAGACACGACGTCATTCGACGACGATATCGTCGACAACCGCTCGCACGCCCGGCGCACTCCACGCGGCCCCTCTCGCGACAGCCCGTTCCGCGTAAGAACCGACTTTGCCTGTCAGCGTCACCGTTCCATCCTTTACGTCGATGGCGATGTGCCTGACTTCGCGCTCAGCATGCCGTTGCATCGCCTGCGCGATCTTTGAGGCGATGTCTTCCGACCCGACCTTGCCGCGCACCTCTATCCGGTTGTGGACACCCCGCACACCGCGCATGTGGCCGATTGCGCGCGCGACCACATGAGCCTGGTACGCCCAATCCACCACGCCTGTCAACGTCACCCAGCCTTTCTCGACCTGCACCTTCACTGAATCGTCGGGCAGGCCGACCGTCCAGTGCGCGATATCGTGTACCGCTCTGCCGATGTCTTCGTCGGTGCGCTCGTCCTTCTGGGGCAGCCGCACCTCCATCTCTACCACAACGGCCCGCACCCCGGCCACGCGATGTGCGGCCTTCTCGGCAGCGAGCTTTTCGGCGTAGCTTGGCGGATGACCGGATAGCGTGACGACGCGATCGGTCAC
Source organism: Paraburkholderia steynii (assembly GCF_900100565.1). NCBI lineage: Bacteria > Pseudomonadati > Pseudomonadota > Betaproteobacteria > Burkholderiales > Burkholderiaceae > Paraburkholderia > Paraburkholderia steynii. The sequence goes on from NZ_FNDI01000057.1 coordinate 5,619, forward strand.
CTCGACCCCGATGTCCGTCGCCGTCACAGCGGGATCCCACTCCAGTTCCTCCTCGACTTCATTCTTCAACTGCCGGTCTGATTTCATCGCGCATCTCCTCGAAACGAAGCGTAGGTCGCGTCACCAGAGGAAAGCTTCGACCCGCAACCGGGCAAGCGGGCTGATGCAGATCAATCCAGCGCAACTTCGTCGGCTTAACCCCGATCCGCAGTCCACGACATCGACATCATGACGGCGGCAGGTGCCGTCCTGCCGAGTGAACGAGGCAGAACTGTGATCATTCGCTCCGCTTCTCCAGCCACGCCCTGAAACCCTCCTCCACCGAAATGACCGACTTCGCGCATGTCGCATACAGCAGCCCGGCATCGCCGTCGCTGTCGTACATTCCGCGGCACATCGCCTTCAGCCGGATGGCCGTCCCGCCCTTGCCGTCGACGTCTTTTGACGCGGCCAGATAGACATAGCCGAACGCATGCGGAAACGCGGTCTGAATCACGGCATCGTCGGCCTGCACGATCCGCGTCGCCGAATGCGCCGCAATGAACGTTCTCGTGCGCGCCCACGCTTCGTCGCAGGCGGGCGCCGTGGTGCAGACGATGCCCGCTTCCTGGCGAGCATGGAAGAGTTCGACTTCTTCAGCACGGAACGCCGTGTCGCGCGACGCCGTTGCGCACGCAGCGAGCCATGCCGAACCGACGAGAGCAATGCACAGCCCGATGTTCATCCGTGCCATCACGCCCCCTGCGCGCCCGATTGCAGTGGCGCCCGTGCTGCTGTCGTCGCGAGGTCGACGATCCCGGAAGTGATCTCATCCTGCCCGGTGAAATCGACACCGATGACGGCGCTGCGTACCGCGAGCACCCGCGCAGCCGCGACGGCTTGTCCGGTCAGTTCGTCGGGTGGACAATGGTGGATCGACACGTTTTCTGCTCCGCAGCGAATTCATGAACCCCTTCAAGATAACGGCCCGCGACGTGTCACAACTGATCCTGGTCAACGAGTGTCCGATTCCCTCGAATGCCGCTGAAAACCGGTTCTATTCGCGAACCGATTGACAGGGATCAACGGACGGAGCGCGAACCGTTCTACGCTCGACACGACGGGGCTCACACGAGCAATGCACGATGACGAAGTCCATTCGGTTCAACCTCGCGCAACCTTTCATGCCGATGCAGACCAGCCCCTCGACGGTTCGCCCGCGCGTCGCCGGTCACGCACGGACTTCGGTGCATTTCGCGGCTCGCTGCGCGTCTAGCGCGATTTGAGCGCACGACGCGCCTTCGTGCCGCGCGCCAGCCGCTACTACTACTATCGATCCATGTTGTAGCAGTGACTTTTTGAAGGAGGATCACATGACGCGTCACATGAAGGCCGCCATCGTCCATCAATTCGGTGCGCCGCTGAGTATCGAGGAAGTCCCGATTCCCGAAGTCGGGCCGGCCCAGATTCTGGTCAACATCAAGGCGTCAGGCGTGTGTCATACCGATCTGCATGCCGCCGACGGAGACTGGCCCGTCAAGCCGTCCTTGCCCTTCATTCCTGGCCATGAGGGCGTGGGCTATGTCGCCGAGGTCGGCAGCGGCGTGAGGAACGTCAAGGAAGGCGACCGCGTGGGCGTGCCCTGGCTCTATACGGCCTGCGGCTACTGCGAGCATTGCCTGAGCGGCTGGGAAACGCTGTGTCACGACCAGCAAAACACCGGCTACTCGGTCAACGGCGGATATGCGGAATACGTGCTCGCCGATCCGAACTACGTCGGACACCTGCCCGATAACGTCGCGTTCGACGAAATCGCGCCGATTCTCTGCGCCGGTGTCACGGTTTATAAGGGCATCCGCGTGACAGACACGCGCCCTGGCCAGTGGCTGGCCATCTCAGGCATTGGCGGTTTGGGTCACGTGGCCGTGCAGTATGCGATCGCGATGGGCCTGCACGTCGTCGCCGTCGACATCTCCGACGAGAAACTGGCGCTCGCACACAAACTGGGTGCGAAGCTGACGATCAATGCGAACACCACGGACCCCGCAGCCACTATTCAAAAGGAAATCGGTGGAGCGCACGGCGTGCTGGTGACAGCCGTATCGCGAAGCGCCTTTGCACAGGCACTCGGCATGGTGCGGCGTGGCGGAACGGTCGCGTTGAACGGCCTGCCGCCCGGCGACTTTCCGTTGCCGATCTTCTCGACCGTGCTCAATGGGATTACGGTGCGCGGATCGATCGTCGGCACACGACGCGATTTGCAGGAGTCGCTCGATTTCGCCGCGCAAGGCAGCGTTCGTGCGCATATCCATCGCGACCGCCTCGAGAACATCAACAAGGTGCTCGGGCAATTGCGTGAGGGAACCGTCGACGGGCGCGTCGTGCTTGCGCTCGACTAGCGCGCGGACAGGACAGGCGTGGTGAAGGAATCCGCGACGCCTGCCCTTGTCCCATACTGCTTGACGCGTGCCGTCCTTCACCCTTTCAAACGCCCCATTCCGCTTCCAGCCGGGCCGCCAGCTTGTGCCTGATTTTCCGCGCGAAGCTCTGACGCAGATCGCCATCAAGACGTTCATGTAAGTCATGCGTCGTGATCGCACAGGTTGCCACAGGAGTTTTATGCGCCGCGCCGGCCAGCTGCTTCAACGCCGGCCCCGCGCCGTGGCCGCCCAGACAGCAGAACAGCGCGACGTGCTGGATCTGCTCGCCGTGTTCCGCGAGCCATGCCAACGCGGGAGCCGAAGCGTGACTTGCCCACACAGGAGAACCCACCACGGCCATCTCGCAGCACGACGGATCATGCATCGCAGGTGCGATCCTGACCCGACGCCGGCACAGCGCATCGATCAGCGAACGCAGGTAGCCGCGCGCACCGGCGCGCGACACGTTCGCACCCTGCTCACAGATAGGCTCGATATCGGCGCCAAGTTCCGCCGCCAGCATCTCCGCGATTCGACGCGTCGTGCCGGTGCGCGAGTAATACACCACGAGTATCGTGCTGCGAGGTTCTGACACGTTGGTCTCCATCGGTCGTGGCGGTGATCGGGCGACAACGGCAACGCCGGATTCACTCCATGTGCATGCCGCCGTTTATCGCGAGATTGGCGCCCGTCATGAACGCCGCTTCATCGGAGCAGAGAAACGCCACGAGCGCTGCGATCTCTTCCGGGCGTCCGAGCCGCCCAACGGGTATCTGCGGCAAAACCTTTGTTTCCATGATGTCGTGAGGGACGGCCTGAACCATCGCCCTTGCCAGATAACCCGGCGACACGGTGTTCACGGTGATACCGCGCTTCGCGACTTCCAGCGCCAACGACTTCGTGAAGCCATGCACGCCAGACTTCGCAGCCGAATAGTTAACCTGTCCGAACGCGCCCCGCGAACCATTTACCGAGCTGACGTTGACGATACGGCCATAGCCACGCTCGATCATCCCGGGCAGAAACTGCTTGGACATGTTGAACAGTCCATCGAGATCGGTTCGCAGCACGGCATCCCAATCCGCTTTGGTCATGCAGGCGAACGTCATATCGCGTGTGATGCCGGCGTTGTTGATCAGGATATCCACCTTCTTCAATTCATCGAGTACGCGTTGCGCGCAGCGTTCGCACGAATCGAAATCGCTGACATCGGCTTCGTACGCGTGAAAGTGACGGCCCTGATCACGTTCCTTCATCAGCCACGTCGCCACGTGATCGTTGCGAGTCGAGTAAGACATGGCCACGGTGATGCCGGCATCGTGCAGCGCCCTGCTGATCGCCGCCCCAAGCCCGCCCATGCCGCCCGTGACAAAAGCCACACGTCCATTTTCCATGTCAGGCTCCCGCTCCAGCGGCCTGACGTGCAGGCGATTGGGCTACACGCTCATCATGCGAGGGCGCAGCGCCACGCACGATCGCGTCCTGATATGGACGCAACCACGCACTAAAGCTGTCGATCGGCGCCTCGACGCCGGGAAGTTTCTGCAACGAGGATTCCCGCTTCATGATCAATGCTCCACAGTCGGTGAATCGCAAAAGCTCTTCTACCTAATCTAATCGCGCATCACCGGAATGGATTGACCTGAATCAAGCCGCCTTCCCGTATCACTAACAAGACCCACATACTCGACAAGATGGAAATGCCCAACGAAACCGCCCTCGTACGCTATGCGATCCGCCACAAACTCAACGACGACGAGGACGATCTCTAAAAGGTGTGTACTTGCAACAGGTCGATTGATCTGCCTCAAATGCTCCGCCACGTTGCGTGCCACGATGAATGAAAGTCCATCAAGGACAGAAAGGAACATTCCGATGAGCGCGCCCGTGTCCACCTCTGCGTGGCAGATCGACGAGCACCTGTTCGACGCCCTCGCGCCGATGGAGCAACAGATTCGCTTCGCACTGCAATATGCCGTGCTTGCCCCTTCGAATCACAACGCGCAACCTTGGCGATTCATTGTCGATGAGGACACCGTCCAGCTCTGTGCCGACCGCACACGCGCGTTGCCCGTCGTCGATCCATTCGATCGCGAGATGCTCATCAGTTGTGGCGCGGCGTTATTCAATTTGCGCGTCGCGCTGAGTCATTTCGGACTCGCCTATTCGATTAGCGTGTTCCCATCGGACTTTGATCCCGATATCGCCGCGCGCATCAAGGTCACCACTAAAGGGCCTCGCGACGCGTCCCTGGCAAGTCTGTTCAGTGCGGTAACGAAACGCGTGACGACCCGTGCCCCCTTCGCCAATGAATCCATAGCCGAGCCCTTCAAGAACGAGATGATCGCCGCATGCGACGCGGAAGGCGCTATTGCAATCTGCGTAGACGAGGAGTCTTCCCGCCAGTCCATCGCACAGCTGATCGCGGAAGCTGACAGTATGCAGTTTGCCGATCCGCGCTTTCGTCGCGAACTGGCAAGCTGGATTCATCCGCGCCGGCTCGCCGACGGCATGCCGGCGTACGGAACGGCCGTCGGCGGTCTGCTCGATTTTGCAATGCCGCTGATGGCGTCAGTGGTGCGCGTATTTGACGTCGGTGCCGGGACACCCGCCACGCATCAACGGCTCGTCGAAGGCTCCCCCCTTCTCGTAGGCATTGCCACGATACGTGACGACCGCGAGGCGTGGCTGGCTGCAGGGCAGGCCCTTCAACGTATGTTGCTTGTTGCTGCGTCCAAAGGGTTGACAGCGTCGTATCTGAATCAGCCCATCGAAGTCGCCACATTGCGCGATCAGCTCAAGGTCCTGTTGAACGTCGATGCCATGCCGCAGTTGCTGCTGCGCGTTGGCCGTGGCCCACATGCGGAGCATTCGCCGCGGCGAGCTTTGCGGGATGTCGTCGACTGACGTCGCTGAATTTTCCTTCAGTGATCGAAACAGAATAAATTTTGGATAGACAAAAGGAGTTCTTGCCGTGATTCATGCACGTCGCCTCATATACTTTGCATGCGCGTCGAGCATTGTCCTCGCCGGTGTGAGTCCAGTCTGTGCTCAATCGAATGAACCGGGCGAACTGGTCGATCAGCATCACTGCATGTTCTGTCACACATCCGACGCGCCCTTTCTTGCACCGTCGTTTCATCAGATTGCCGACCGTTACCGCAACGTACCGAACGCGACACAGATGCTCGAAATCAAGCTCAGAAAGGGTGGGCGCGCGCATTGGGGCGATACCGCCATGCCGCTGCCGTCGGAACGCGGCGGGCCAATTTCAGCAGAGGATGCCCATCAGTTGATTCAATGGGTGATGACGCAATAGCGGCACGGCAAACTGACTTTTGCCACTGGTGGTCTCGTTCTCCGACCGGGGCGAGCGTTCACGTCAAGGCGCCGACCGTGCAAGTTCACGATCTCACGATTGACTAGCGATTCAGGACGCCTGCTGCATGTCGTTATCAATGGGCAGCATCTGCCCTGAGATCGACTTGCCTGCGTCCGATGCAAGGAAGACCGCCATCGCCGCGATGTCCCGCGGATCGACGAAGCGTTGCAACGACTGGATCGACATTGCGTCCCGTCGCTCGTCGTCCACGGACCGCCCGCTCACCTGCGCGCGTCCCGCCAGAACTCTCTCGATACGCTCGCCCTCCACTGCACCGGGCAGGATTGCATTGACACGCACGCCGGACTCGCCAAGTTCGCGCGAAAGCGTTTTCGTGAAGCCAATCAAGCCCCACTTGCTGACGGAATACGCGCTTCGATTCGGATAACCGAAACGACCCGCCACCGACGACATCACGATGATCGACCCCGCAAGCGACTGCTTGATATGAGGGATCGCGAGCCGGGTGACGTTGAAGGTGCCATTCAGGTTGATCTGCATGACGGCATCCCAGGCAGCGGGATCGTAGTCCTCAACCGATGATGTCGGTCCCGAGATACCCGCGTTGTTTACCAGTACATCCAGCCCGCCCAGAACTCGAACGGCTTCCGGCACTACGCGTTCGATATCGGCACGACTGGCCATGTCACACACTGCAGTGTCGATGTTCGGCGATTCCGACGCGAGCGCCGACAATCCACTCGCGTCGACGTCGATCACGAACACTTTTGCACCGTTGTTTGCGAAAGCACGGACGATTTCCCGACCGATACCTGATGCACCTGCCGTCACAAGTACTTTCTGCACGCTCAATTTCCACCTCCGAAACGTTCCACTAATGCGCTACGTTCTCGACAAATTCGCAGGCAGCGCGGACAAATTCAGGCACAGGGACGGCCTTCAATCGTCCATCGCTCTGCTTGACGCACAAGGCGTGCGTCGCCCGCCCTTCGCAGATCAGCGTATCGTTGCGCATGATCCGATGGCTCTGGATAAAGACTTTGCCGCGCCATTCCTCGACTCGCGTATGCACCACCAGACTTTCGCCATAGGTTGCCGAGGTGTGAAAACGCGTATGAACTTCGAGCAACGGCGCGCCGATGCAATGCGGCAGCGCTTGCATCTCCCGCCATGGCGGCAGGCCACACTGTATAAAATAATCGTGCGACGCTGCGTCCATCCAGCGCGAGAAGTTCGGGAAGAAAACAATTCCGGCCGGGTCACAATCGCCGAATTGCACGTCGATACGATAGACAGTTTCTTTACTCACGGGTCCATGCTCCTGCTTTCAGTTCAGCCATTGTGCGCGGGTCGCCTGCGCAACACTGTCGATGCGGCGACAGTTCGCATCGAAGCCGTTCAACTCCCTTTGGAGTGACGATATGACGAGGCAAAAGCGGACGGTCACGGTGTCGCTCACCCTCGACGAACTGCTCGCGCAGTCGCCGTGGTTCAGCGACCTGGACGAAGCCGCAAAGTCCCGCGTGCGCGCTGAAGCATCCGAGCGCGCGATCTCAGCCGGTCAGGCTCTTGGACATCATGGCGAGCGTCAACATGTCTGGTTCGGCGTGCTCGAAGGGCTGATCAAATGGTCGATCACGGCCCGCGACGGACAAACGGTGACGCTGGGTGGCCAGTCTGTCGGCAGCTGGTTCGGAGAAGGCACGTTGATTCGCAACCTGCCGCGCGAGTCGGATCTCATCGCGTTACGCGATAGCCGCGTCGCACAGATTCCGCGCGCGACCTTCGAATGGCTGCGCGAACACCATCCGTCGTTCAACGATTTTTTGCTGTTGCGGGTCAACGAGCGGCTGCACTGGTTCATGGGCGCCGTCGCGGCGTACGGCCTGCTCGATACGGATAGCCTTGTCGCCAGAGCACTCGTCGGCATGGTGCATCCGCTGTCCAATCCGAGCGGTGCGGCGCATCTGCAACTGTCCCAGGAAGAACTCGCCAACCTCGCCGGCGTCTCGCGGCAGACGTGCAACAAGGCGATGACCCGCTTCAAGAACGCGGGTCTGGTACGCACCGAATACGGCGGCATCGTCGTGCTGGATCTGCCTGGGCTTCAGGATCTGGCCCGGTAGCGCCGCGTCCATTACGACTTGGTGTTTACGCTGTCCGCGACTGTCGCGCCATCGACAGTCGTGCAGGCAGTCGCCCGAAATAATGCGTGTCATACAAGGTCAGGAGACACGCAATGATTCGCGCCCGTTCGTTATCGTCCACAGCCGCGCTCGTCGGGAATTCGTCAGACGAGATGGTAGAAGACACAGTCTTCCGGAAAATAAGCTGGCGCGTCATGCCGCTCATCCTCGTCGCTTACGTCTGCGCGTTCCTCGACCGGATCAACATCGGCTATGCGCAGTTGCAGATGAAACACGATCTGGCGTTTTCCGATGCTGTGTATGGACTCGGCGCGGGCATTTTCTTCGTGACGTATCTGCTGTTCGAGGTGCCCAGCAATCTGCTGCTCGAAAAGATCGGTGCGCGGCTGACTTTCCTGCGAATCATGGTGCTGTGGGGCATGGCCTCTGCGGCGACCGCGTTCGTCTCGGCGCCGTGGCAGTTCTACGCGATCAGGCTGTTGCTCGGCGTCTTCGAAGCTGGCTTCTTCCCCGGAATCATTCTGTATCTGACGTACTGGTATCCGAGCCAGCGCCGCGGCCGGGTCACGGGTCTGTTCCTCTTCGGCATGCCGATTACGGGCGTGCTGGGTGGCCCGCTGTCGGGCGCCATCATGAGCGGCATGGAAGGATTGGGCGGCATGCACGGCTGGCAATGGCTGTTCCTCGTCGAAGGGCTGCCGACTGTTTTGCTGGGATTCGTGCTGTATCGCATGCTTCCGGACGGTCCGGCCCGTGCGTCGTGGCTGAATAGCGCCGAGAAGTCGATGGTGCAGAAAGTTCTCGCTGCCGACCATCGTGGTGAGACGAAGCCCGGACATCATGGACGCCTCGCTGCGGCGCTGGCGGACCCGAAGACGTACGTGCTTGCGTTCATCTATTTCTGCTGCGCCTGCGCCGTCTACACGCTGACTTTCTGGCTGCCGACCATGATCAAAGGTCTCGGCATCGCCCCGATCGCGACGATTGGCTGGTACACGGCAGTGCCCTATATCTTCGGTGCGCTGGGCGTGCTCGTCATCAGCCGCAGTTCGGACCGCTTCAAGGAGCGCCGCTGGCATGTGGGCGGAACGTTGGCACTCGGTGCAATTGCACTGGCGTCGACTTCGTATCTCGGTACTGCTGTCGTTCCCGTCATGGTCCTGCTCTGCGTTGCATCGTTTTTTATCTTTGGCGGTGGCTCGCTGTTCTGGTCGATTCCGCCGACGTATCTGGACCGTAACGCTGCCGCAGCGGGCATCGCGGTGATCAGTTCACTGGGCATCCTCGGCGGGTTTGTCAGCCCGACGCTGATCGGCATGATCAAGGGCGCGACGGGCAGCATTCAAATGGGACTTATGGGGTTGACGGCACTCGTCATCTGCGGCGGACTCACGATTCTCCTCGGCCTGCCCAAAAGCGCGCTTCGAGTCGGCCCAGCCGAAGGCGCCAGCGCGCGCTAACGACCATTCAGTACTTTATTCTCTGGAGAGCATCAACATGAGCAAGCCCAAAGTCATCGTGACCGTTGCCCCGACGGGCGGCATGGCCAGCAAGAAAATGAATCCCGCCCTGCCCACGCAGCCGCAGGAGATCGCAGACGACACGTATCGCTGCTACAACGCGGGCGCCAGTGTGGTTGCCGTACACGCACGACGTCCCGACGACGAAGCCACCTGCAATCCGGCGATCTACAGCCAGATCAACCGCCTGATCCGACACAGGTGCGACATCATTCTCAACAACTCGACGGGCGGCGGCATCAATGGCGACATGGTTCGCGAACTCGACAACGGCCTGTGGGAAATCCAGTGGGAAGAGCGTCTGAGGGGCATGGAGGGTGATGGCGTCGAGATGTGTACGCTCGATGCGCAGACGGTGATCGCGAGTTTCGGTGGCAAGGAAATCCTGGTGGCAACGCCGCCTTCACGAATCCGGCAGATCGCGGAGATGATGAAAGCGCGCGGCATCAAGCCCGAATGGGAGGTGTTTGGCCTTGCCGACATCGTTCAGGACGTTCAGCGCGCGATCAACGAGGGCCTCGACGACGCGCCGCACTTTATCAATATCGTTATCGGCGCCAATGCGTTCCAGGGCGCGCTGCCTTATACGCCACGGCTGTTGCAGACGATGGTCGACCACCTGCCCCACAACACCGTTTTCAACGTCAGCGCCATCGGCGCGGCGCAGTTGCCTGCCGCGATGAACTCGCTGCTGCTTGGCGGACATGTGCGCGTCGGACTCGAAGACAACCTGTACTATAGGCAGGGTGAACTCGCGACCAACGTCCAGCTGGTCGAGCGGCTGGTTCGCCTCGTGCGCGAAATGGGCTACGAGCCAGCAACGCCGTCCGAGGCGCGCGAAATCATCGGTCTGCAGCCGCTGCGCGAAACGATCCACGCTGTCGGCATGGAGGCTTAGGCAATGACGAAGCGACCCACCACCGTCGCCATCGTGGGCACGGGTGTGATCGGCGCAGGCTGGGCGACGCACTTCCTCGCTCATGGTTTCGCCGTCACGGCAACGGACCCCGGCGAAGGAGCCGAATCGCGCCTGCGCAACTGGATCGACGATAACTGGCCGGCGGTCGAGCGGCTGGGACTGGCGGAGGGCGCCTCTCGCGACAATCTGACGTTCACGACGGACCTGGGCGCGGCGGTACGAGATGCCGGTTTCATTCAGGAAAGCAGTCCCGAGCGTCTGGACGTCAAACAGGCACTGATCGCGAAGATCGAATCGGCGGCGAAGGCGGAGACCATCATCGCTTCGTCGTCTTCGGGTCTATCGATCAGCGAGATTCAGGCTGGCGCGAAACACCCGGAACGGATCGTGTTGGGACATCCGTTCAACCCGTCCCACATCATTCCGTTAGTGGAGGTTTGCGGGGGTAGCCTCACATCGCCTGACAACATCGCGAAGACGATGGCGTTCTATACGTCGACGGGCAAGAAGGTCATCAGAATCAACAAGGAGATCAAAGGTCATATCGCCAACCGGCTTCAGGCCGCGATATGGCAGGAGGCGATTACTCTGGTGGAGCGCGGGATCGCTTCCGTGGAAGACATCGACGCGGCGATCTCCCATGGTCCTGGCCTTCGATGGGCGCTGCTGGGTCCGTTTCTCAATCTCCACGCTTCTGGTGGCGCTGGTGGGATTACGCATGTGCTGCAGCATCTGGGTGCGGCACAGCGCGAGTGGGCCAGAGACTTGGGTAAGTATCCCGAGACGGATGATTACATCGAGTTAGTTGCGGCAGGCGTTAGTGCGGAACTGGAGTCGTACGATTTTCCGGAAATGCTTCGACAGCGCGATGAACTGCTGATTCAGTTGCTGGAGGCCAAGCGGAATCGTGCTGAGCTTCCGTAGAGCGCGGCGCCAGGTTTTCCTTCGAGGAGTGAGCGCGTTGGCATTCCGTCCGGCTTGACCTGCACAGACGGATCGAGCAGGAGCAAGCCCGGGAAGTCCAGGGGCGCGAGCCATGACGCGCTGGCGAACGCGCCGTTTTCCGGGGATTTTCCCACCAATGAATCGGCAGAACTGCTTCGGGACGAATTGTATTTTCAGCGAGCCGTCCAGGTTCCACCCGGAATCAGGGCATCCTCAACGATTTCTATCAGCGGCCACTCTCGGGCCCAACGATCGGCGGCAAAACCTGTAGTTCGCTGAATTGAAGTGAAGAATGACGGATCGCGCCGGATGAGGCGTCCAATCATCTCACCCAGAACTCAACCCAATTTCATGATTTTTACGGAATAGTCCCGCGCCGGTCAAGTTCTGGACTATCACGGCTTTACAAGGGTTTCCGGGCGGTCTGTCTGGATTATGGGCGAGATTTGGGCACACCGTCGACTGCATGTCTGTACCACGCTTCAAGGTCCAGACCCACTGTACTGGGTTTGAAGCCAGGTACCAAAGCCCTTCTGGCGGGGCTTTCCCGTCTGTTTGCGGCGCAGCTGTGTCATTACGCACAAAGACGGATCGTGGACTAAACCTGCGCCGGGCAGAAGCGACCGGCGGCCCATCGCTGCAATCAAAGCGCTCCAGCGCCCCGTGCATCACCAGGTACTCGGGTGATGGACAAAGCACGCGTCGATTTGACGCGAGGCGCCGCGCAACAAGCGAACTAAGTCCGGAGCAATGAGCGCTACCCGCCCCGGAGTGGTCAGCATGCCGCCGCAATCAACGTACCGTGACGCTGAATAAAAAGCCGGAGAGAGTGCCTTCGACGAAAGTGCGATGTATCCATTCGGCACTAACGGTTCTCTAAAGCTTGACGGAACGAGGGAGCGCTCGAGCAACTGCAGACGCCTTGAGTACGGCGTCGTAGCGTCCCATACCAAACATGCTGAGTGCAGCAACGATAGCGGGAATCGCCACCAGCACGAACATGACGGACAGGCCCAGATGCATGGCTAGCAGCGCTCCGCCAACCATCGAGCCCACGATCGAACCCACCCGGCCAATGCCTAGCGCCCAACTCACGCCGGAGACGCGGCTGGAGGTTGGATAGTAGGCCGCCGCCAGCGCATTGGCGCCGGTCTGCGAACCTCCGGTTCCAAGACCGGCGCCAAAGACTGCGAACACCAGCATCGGCAACGACGTAGCGACGCCGATGAGCAAGATAAACACGGCGGCAAGAAGGTAGGAGCTTGCGAGTATCAGACAGGGATTGTGCCTGTCCATCAGGCGGCCGATCAGCACGGCACCGACTGTGCTGCCCAAGGGCAGCGCTGCGGCGATCAGCGCAGTCATATCCAGAGGGACGCCTGTGCTGTTGATGACCGTGGGCAGCCAACTGGTGAGCAGGTAATACACCAGCAGACTCATGAAGAACGTGAGCCAGAGGCAGACGGTGTCGACGATCACGCCCTTGCAGAAAAGGTTGCCGACCGGAGAGCCCTTGACCTTGTTCTCGGGGACAGTGAACGTCGCATGGTCGAGCGGCTCCTGCGGCGCAATGCGCCGGAGCGTGCGAGCCACTGGCGCCTGCATCCGGCCGGACAGCGCCAGGTACCGGACAGACTCAGGCAGCAGCCACACCAGAACCGGCACCAACAACAACGGCATTGTCCCACCGAATAGCAGCACACCCTGCCAGCCATGCTGGGGAAGGATTTGCGCAGCGACCACACCCCCTGATGCCCCGCCTAACGTGAAGCCGCAGAACATGCTCGTCACCAACAGCGAGCGCTGTTTCTCTGGACCGAATTCGGATGTGATCGTAATGGCCGTCGGCATGGCCCCGCCAAGGCCCAGGCCGGTCAGGAATCGCAATAGTATGAGTTCGTGCAGAGAAGTCGCGTAGGCAGACCACAGGCACATGGCGCCGAAAAATGCCACTGAGAGGCAAAGTATGGGCTTGCGCCCGAACCGGTCGGCGAGTGGACCGAACAGGAGCGCGCCTATCATCAGACCGAACAGGCCGCCGCCGAACAAAGGCGCCAACTGAAGCGCACTCAATGCCCATTGCCTCCTGATAGCGGGCGCGATAAATCCGGCGGTCGCCGTGTCGAAGCCATCGAACGCGACTGTCAGGAAGCACAGCGCGATGATCAGCAATTGATACGTCGACAACTTGTGCGAGTTGATGAAGTCCTGAACATCGACGGTTCTGATCGTCGCCATGGCGTTCTCCCTGCAGTCGCGGAATCCACGCTGTCTCTTCGCGTTGGGTGCCGGCATGAAGGCTGGGCCCGCGCATTCCCAGCACGCCGTCTCCGGTGGCCTGGATGTTCCTGCGCGATCTAAAGTTCACGCGTCAGGTTTGAAACTCCGGAATGTCGGGTTTGGCGCCCCACATGCAAAAGCCGGTGGAATCGAACGGGAACTGGCGGGGGCACCAGGTCGCCTCCTCGTCACGCCTGATCAGGCGAACGCCCGTCGAATATTCATAAGTCATTCCGTCAGGCCCCTCGAAATAAAGAAACATGGCGCCCGACGTCGGATGCCTCCCCGGTCCGAACCGAATGGGTATGCCCTGTTCACGCAGGGTGTACCAGGCGCGCATGAGGTCGTCGATGCTTGCAACCTGGTGATTGATATGCTGAATGCCGGCGAACGAGGATGGAAAGAGGGCGATCCTGTGATGCACTTCGTCGATCCTCAGTAACGGTGCAGGTCCGATCCGGTCGCTCACGCGCGCATTGCACAGTTTCGTCCAGAAGATCTCGTCACGTCCGGGATCGCTGGTACGCAGGCCGACGTGACTGAAGCCGGTGATTCCGGCGTCGCGTGACGGAAAATAGCGACGGCCGCTATGCAAGGCGCCGAACACCAGTTCGATCTGGTTGCCCGATGGATCCTTGAAACTGATGAAGGCGCGTACGCGACGTTGATCGCACTCGTCGCGACTGCCGGTGTGTACGCGGAAACTGTTCTGCTCTAACACCGTGCCCGCATGCTCGAGCTCCTCGTTCGTGACGACATCGAATGCGATCGTCTGGTCGTTCGGATCGCCCTCGAAATAGACCAGCGTGTGATCACGCGCATCCGAGCGCAGGTAGGCCCACCCACCCTCGCGGCGCACCAGCTGCAATCCAAGGATATCGGCGGCATACCTCGTTGCGGCGTCAATGTCTCGGGTACCGAGCCGGACACACCGAAGTTCGTGCAAATTGATCATGAACGGGACCCTGCGGTTCGCATATCTCCAAGGATAGGCGGCATTACCCCTGTGCGCGTGCACAATCTTCGTGGTTGCTCGCCCTGAACCTGCTTCGGCTGGAGACGGAAAGAACGGCTGGCCGGTGAAGGGTTTGATGCTGCGCTCCCTCGGGAGCAGACGAGCGGAAGCTCGCATGAGTTCAATCGTCATTGCCATGTTCCGCCCGCGCATCCCTAGAGGACCGTAGCCGGACCCGTTTGAGTCACCCACGGTTTCGCAAAGCGGATGGTCGAACTGCGATCTTGTATCTGTAAAAACCGGGACAACCGGCTCAAACTTCGCGACCGGCGCCACATGCCGCGCAAAAAGTTGCAGTAGGCGTGCGAAGTGGCTTCCGGCAGCTAGTGCAGAGTGGCCCATATAGCTTGAGGCGATGGTGCATTAGCGCGGCTGGATTAGTTTCGCGAAACCCGGTAAGGGCTTCGTAGGCCGTCAAGCTTGTTGCCCCAATGTTGTTCCGATAGGCTTCTGCTAGTGAGCACCCGGTTTCTTCCCGATACCGTTTTATCTGCTCGACAAGACCTGTGGGATTGACGAGTTGCCACTCGTCCTCGGTAAGCATCGGCACATCCATCTTGCAGCGCCAACAGTAGATGAGTTCTGGCATCTCTCCTCCCCCTTCCTTTCAATCAAATCACGGAGGCGAATTGTCGACGAATTGGCCTCATGTGTCGAACGGCGGATGTTGGCCGGTTTCACCCGCTGGACAATAACGCCACAAAGCCGTTGATGGCGCAGACCACCGTTTCTCAACAGCGGCTTACAGCGAATTTTGCGAGCGTGTACAGTCGGCCATGACCTGTCAATCGACATCGCTCGCTAGACTGGTCAGGAAGAAATCAACAACGCGGTTCCATACGTTGGCCAATGACGGTACACAAACACGAAACGTCAGGAGTTGAAGAAGAAACCGCGCCCCCGACCATGCCGCGCAGTGCCATCTTTCAGATTGGCAGAGCCGGTTCGGCCCTGCCTTCAATGCCACACCGTCAAGGTGTGCGCGGAAACTCGAACGCATCGAATAGATCGCCGATCGCGGGCGCATTGACGGGCACATACGGATGCGTCTGCAACTGGATCGGATTCGGCAGATTGTCACGGCTTCTGTGCGTGATCGGCTTCAGATGCCAGTTGCGTTCGATGAATTTCACGATCGACGCGTGATCTGAATATTGGTGCACGACACGACCACCACGCGAGTACGGCGACACGACGATCATTGGAATGCGCGGACCATCGCCGAAGAAATCGAGTGGCTGGATGTAGCCTGAGTCGTAGTAGCCGCCTCCTTCGTCGGTCGTGATCAGGATCGCCGTCGAGGCCCACAGGCTCGGGTCGCGCTGCACCTTATCGACCAGTTTGTGCACGAACGATTCAAAGAGCCCGAACTTCGACGACTCCGGGTGCCCGTCGAGCAGACCGCCCGGCTTCACGAACGACACCGCTGGCAGCGTACCGTTCGCAATGTCCGCGTACAGGTCGGTCGTGTCCTGCAGGTGTGCATTGACGAGCGCGGGGTTCGTCATGATCGCGGTTTCATACAGAAACGGGTTGCAGATATTGCAGTAGACACTCGTGGCCGGCGTCTTCACAAACGTATTCCAGCCTTCGCCATAGTACTTCCACGAGATGTTCTTTTCGATCAGCGTATCGGCGATCGTCCGCACCGGCGACGGCGGGATCGTGAATGGACTCGTATTGACCGTGCCATCCCCGTTGTAGCCGGGGTTGTAGTTGTTCAGCAGGTAATACGTGTTCGGCGCACACTTCGCTTCCGGCTTGTACGGCAGGCGATCAAGATAGTGGCGCAGCGCGCCGACACCAGGCTGATGACTGTCCGAGCAGTTGCTGTACGAGCCGCCCGAATAGCCGTCCTGCGTATACCAGTTGTTGGTGTTCGGCTGCGGCAGTGGATTCTCGATCTCGTCCGCTGGCGGCTTTGCGGCATTGCCGCTGCCGTCCGTGTAATAGAGCGCATCGGCGGTGCCGATCATGATGCTGTTCGCGCCCGTGCCGCCCATCACCGGCTGGTGATAGTTATCGCTGATCGTGAATTGACGCGCGAGATGCGTGAAATACGGCATGTCGCCTGTATTCACGTTGTAGTAGCCGAGTGCGGTCGCGCCTTCGCCCGTCGTCTCGTCGTTGAAGTTCGCGGGCTGTGGCTTGCCGTTCGAACCGGCGCCCACCGACGTTTCTACCCACGCGAACAGGTCCATCTGGCAACCGCTCGGATTATCGAGCGTGGCGTGATCGATACTGCAATCGGCCTGTTGCCAGTTCTGGTAGAAGCGGTGCACCGGGCTGTTGATGTACTGGTCATAGTCGGGACCGACGCGCGAGATCTGATACGGTCCGTTCGGCAGGTTATAGGTGTTCGAGCCGAAACGCGTATCGACGCTATGCTGCGGCAAGCCGGTCGCGCCGGTGGTCAGGTGCATGACATCCCAGGGCTCCATCATTGCGCCCTCGATGGCCTGCGCCGCGGCGAGCGTGGCGAAGGGCGGCGGGCTGGTATCGCTCGGCGCGCTTACCGTACCGCCCGTATTGGGTGCTGGCAGTACCGGATAGGGTTGTTTGCCGCCAGGCGCCATCTCGAAGCGCTTCGGGTCTGTCGCGCTGGCCGTGTATTGCGCGGCCAGCGCGAAGTTCGGCCCAGGGCGGCCGTCGGCCGTGATAATGCCCCTGGACAACAGGTTCGCCACCGTCTGCCCCTGGCGCGGCGTGTAAGCGCCGAATACGTGGTCGAACGTGCGGTTCTCGCCGACAATCACGATGACGTGCTTGATCGGCGACGCGGTGTTCACCGCCGCCGCAGCAGCAGCCTGCTGCTGGCTCTGCGCGACAGCTGGCCAGATGGCCGCGGCGAGCGCGACGGAAATGGCGCCGCAAAGCAAGCCGCCTTTAAGTGTTGATGAACCAATTGCATTGACAATACTTTTCACGAACGCCTCCATGACGTTACCCGAATGAGCAAGCAGCAATGTGGCGTGTGGAAACAACGGGCAGTGTGCAGGCGCTGCCTCTATTACAAAGCGTTACGACGGAAAGAAATTAAAGGGTGGCAATGACGATACAGGGGCAAAAAGAAGTCGATCAGGTGTGAATTCGCTAACGAATTACTTTCGCAAATTCCTATTGCATAATCCGTGCGGCATTTTCTTTATGGATCGTGGTGCGCTCGCAAAGCTTCGAGCGCAGGTTATTCATTGCCGTCACCTTGTCGCTCGTGATCAGGGCGTCCAACGATAAACAACAACACTGGAACTGTTGTAGTTGTCTTTCGTAATGACGTACCCGGAGGCACATTCAAGCTTCAGGTCGCACTCGAAAGTTTCCTGAGCAGCTTCTCCAACCAGGTTCGCGGCAATTTTGCATGACTTGATATTTTCAGTGCGCCGCGAGCCGCTGCATCGTCGAGAGGTCGCAGGCCTCACTGTCCACTTCAACCACGCGCTGATGAGCGTCGAAATACACCGAGCGCGTCTGCGAGACAGCTCGTCCGAAGTCGTATTCGAAGCACCGAATCCCGTCCGCCTGCGCTTCCGAATCAGGCTGTCCGATGGCCTGCACAACCTCCTGCCCGGACATGCCGACGCTCACGCGACTCGCGAGCAACTCAGGCGATCGTGCAGCGCATCCGGTGACGCCGATCGCCAGCATGGCGCATGCGGCTGGAACGTAACAACGCAGTCGGCTCATCGCATCCCTCCTGATGCTGGAATTCTGCACAATCCGTGCGGCCCGCACAGCCAGGTGAATGCCCAAGCCCTATGCTGGGAGGACCCGGACGCCGCGACGATGGGGTGCATTCTTGCCAGGGTGAAGTGGGCGTGCGAGAGGCTGCATGATGGGACAGACGCAAACGTTCGCTCGTGGGCCGCGTTGCCGCAAAGCCGAGGTTGGCTGTCCTCCGGCGCGGTCATCAGATCAGGACATTCAGCACCACCGGCGTAGCAGCGGGCTCGGGTGTAACATCTGCATCGCCAAGGGTCGTGCCCACCATTGGCGCGAATACCTTCTAGAGCCGCATGAGTCCCGGCCAAGGTGGCAAGTTGCACGTGGCCTGACGCTGCATCGATCGCGAGGGGACAATGACCGCGATATTCATCAGTCACAGCAGCGCCGACAACCCGGCTGCGGCGGAAATGAAGGCCTGGCTGGAAGCTCAAGGTCACACGTCGCTCTTTCTTGACTTCGACCCAGAAGCCGGAATCAGGGGCGGTGCCGCATGGGGGCACTGTCAAGTTGAGGAGCGCAAGTTAAGTGTATGGCTAAAGAGTAGTTATCCTTATCAGATTACTTGTTCGGCTGCGGTTGAGACAGCCCAGCCGTGCCATGTGGCGAGGCGTTCTTTTAGTATGGTGCGATGACATGCCGCGTTCATCTTATGTCTGGGCAACGCGAAGTGCTGCCGGATCAGGCCGAAGCATGAGAGAAACGCCTGCGCGCGACGCGCGTCGCGAAAGCCGTACATCTGGCGTTCGCGCCTGCGGGTTGGCTGGTGGCTATTTTCGGCGCGATTGTTCACGCGAGCAGCCGCTTTGACGAAGACGTGCTTTACCTGAGCGAGTTCAGGAATATCAGCCTTCGCCGCTGGATAACTGCGCAGTTGATCGGTAACGATCTTGCGCGGCACCGGGTTCGATCGCAGCACCCGCCGGAAGAAGCGCCTGGCCGCGGCTTTGTCGCGGCGCTTTTGTACCAGCACGTCAAGCTCGGCGCCATGCTGATCGACCGCACGCCACAACAGATACGGCTCGCCGCGCAGTGTCACGAACATCTCGTCAAGGTGCCACGTGCTGCCCGGCCTCCGCCGTACCGACTTGGCGCACCGGGCGAATCCCGCGCCGAACTTGTCGCACCAGCAGCGGACCGTCTCGTACGTGACCACGACGCCACGCTCAAGCAACAACTCCTCAATGTCGCGCAGGCTCAGGTTGAACCGGAAATACCAGCGAACCGCGCAGCTGATGACGACAGCAGGGAAGCGGTGTCCATGATAAAGCGATTTCGTCTTGTTCATCGCCTCATTCTACCGTCGCCTGTCCGTCAACCTGACACCGCCCCCAGAACAGCTAAAGAAGCCCGATGGAAGCGTTGCTGGGACCTGGAATGAAATGGATGATTGCACCCACTTTGTCTCCTCTTGCATCGGCCAACGCGGGGGTGGACTTCCCGTCACCGGTGATTTTTCTGCCGGACCGTACAGAATCATCAGCGCGAACAAGCTGGTGACCTACCTGATCACAAAGAAATCCGCAGAGTTCAAGGGCGAGAAGACGACGGACGATCACACGGATTTGCTACAACCCGGCGACATCATTGGCTACTTCAAAAAATCAAAAGGACGTTATGTTCATCTCGCCCTTTACGCCGGCGGCGGGAACATTTACTGCCACACCTACAGCAGATCACCGACCTGCACATGGGATCACAACTGGCATCTTCACCCCGGCGACCCAGACTTCTCGTACTCGTTCATCCACATTACTCGGCCGGAGACCATGACCTTGTAGGACGTTTTGGCGACGCAAATGCGAACATGCACGGTTCCTGAACCACGCATGCGCACCGAATTGCGAAGCCATTGAGTCGGGTGATCGTGTCTTCATTCATGCGCTCACCGACATCGCGCCCGCCTCCGAGCTGTTTGTCGACTACGCGCTGGGAATCGACGGAGAACCCACCGATAGGATCAGGCAACAGTGCCAGTCCGGGCACCAAGGCGCGTTCATCAGCCATTGTCGCGGCCGCGCGTACGCTTCAGGATTTCCGTTTCGGCGCTACCTTGTGCGGCCGCCTCAGGCCAGAGTCCGCGGGTTCCTGTTTCGACCTCGACCTGCGCGCGCTGGGGCTGCTCCACGACCCCGACAGTTGCGTCCTGGTCATCGTCCATGCAGACATCCCTCCTGGCCCGTTCTTTCTTCTGTCGCGCCTTTCTTTTCGATCCGGCTTGCCGACTGCGCATCAAAACCGTTCGCACGGTTCGGCGTAAGAGGTGGTCAGGCTCAGCACGGGGTGCTTACGATCGCTGCGCAAGTCTCGTGGTTTTATAAGGATACGAAGGGCCGCAGGTTCCATTAAATCTAGTACAGGAGTCTTCGGATTTCCAGCGGCCTCTCCCAGGATTCGAGTGACCAACTCCATCGCGCAATTCGACCGTCGCGCTTTGACGCGACATTGAACTTTCCGTCGTAATCGTAGGTTTGCAAGTTGTAGGAAATGAACTATAAAACACTGATGTCGCCACCGACTCCGCGGCAGTCTTTGCAGAATCCAACAGTCAATCCGATTTTGCTTCCCGCCTTACTGCCTTTCCGATCGTGCGTATCGATTAACGTAAAAAATCGGATCGTTTCGACTATTTTTGGTCTGTCGTGCAGGGGATTCTATTGTCTGTAAACAGGGTGAGAATCGGCTTCCTTCTGTTTTACATAGCCAATTATTTACGCAGGCGTCTCGAAAAGAATACGTTACGCAATGACGATTCCATTGCATTACACGAAAACTTGACAAGCAGTGCATCGGCTCGCTCGCGAATCTCAATGAGCGGAAAAATATGCGCGGATATTTCTATTTTGTAAATCGAAAGCCGGAAAACGACTCATCGCATTCCAAGATTGTGCATGAGGCTCTCAACGAGAAGACTTCGGCTTTTCCAAACGGACTCGTTGACCAGAGATCGTCCCTGCCTATATCGGGTAAGTTGATGGACATCATCGTCGCGATGCAAACAGCCGCCAGTGTGCGCACGACCCGTTCTTCGCTCTCTTAGGAGCTTCGAACATGAATGTAATCGTGTTGTCACCGATTCGGATGTTCGGCGATGGTCTGGCCACGTCGCTTGGCAATTCAGAGGGAATTCGAGTCGTTGCTGTCGCGCGAGATCTTGCCGGTCTGCGCAACGCGCTGGCCGGTGCGAGCGTGCAAGTCGTGCTGATCGACGTGACGCAGGGCATTGATCTGTACGACATGCGATCCGTTGCCGTTGAACACCCTGCCCTGGCGCTGGTGGCCCTCGGTCTCAACGAGCAACGACAGGACGTGATCCGCTGCGGACGTGCGGGCTTCAGCGGGTACGTGCCACGCGATGCCCCCATTGACGCGCTGCGCGGCGCGATTGCGGATGTTGCAGCGGGCCGTCTCGCATGCCCGGCGGAGATTTCGAGCGCCTTGCTGCGCGCGCTCTTCCGGTCCGATCATCAGAGCGATAGCCTCGACACCGAGCTTGCGTTGACGCAGCGAGAGATGGAAGTCCTGCATCTGCTCGGCCATGGGTACTCCAATAAGGAAATTGCCCGGGAGCTTTGCTTGAGCATCGCCACAGTCAAACACCATGTCCACAGCATTCTGGATAAGCTCAAGCTTCCCAATCGGGTGCTTGCGATGCGGCGTGTGAGGGATGCGCCCTGGCTGGCGTCTGTCGCGAGCAGGAGAGCGGGTGGCGTGAGAGAAGGCTGAATGCCGCAGCCCGTGCAATATGACCGGGTGGCAGTGATGTACAACCATGCTTCGAACGGTCTCGCGCGCAGCGCCGACCACGTGATCAACCGCACCACGGTCAGAAATCACCCTCTCCCGCCAAGACGTGTCGGGTGCCGCGCTTACTTGGCGCGCACGGCAGGTTTCATCCGGGTCCAAACGTTAACCCGGGACTGCCCCCTGGCCACCAATACTTTATGGTTGCTCCAGTACGCTCCGCCGCTTCTTCCATCGCTCTGATGCACGAACCACATGGATCGTATTGTCCAATGATATCGAGAACATCTCCGGGCTGAAGTGGGATGTTACGAAGAGCCCATCTCTCCGTGTGCGTAGCCAGACTGCTCAACGGCCACTTGAGCGCTTTCTCCCCTGCAGGAAGATTGGCCACACCGCCGCTCTGAAGTTTCATCCGCGTTAGCTCCCGCCCTGCTCGACGTTGGATCGCAGTTGCGATGTGGGGCTGACGATACTCACTTCCAAGTATTTTCCTGAGAGCCGCTTCGTTCGAAGGATATCTTTCGCGAATGACGGTCCATGCTATCTCATCGGCCTCGTCGCCGGCTCGCCTGAAGATCTCGAATTCGGTCAACTTTCTATACTGCTCCAATACCTCGGAGGGGATCGGAGTCAGAGTCGAATTATTTGCTTTATCCGCCGCCTGATTGACTTCCGATGAAAATCCGGGATCGCACTTGACAGGATTCTTGAACAAACACCAAACATCCCGTCCCTTCATCCGCCGATATTTCTTTCCGTCAGGAAGCTCGATCTCTGAGTCGTAGACGGGGTCTTCAATGGCGTGGACGTTCGCGGGGCTTTTTGCAAGCTCTCTCGCCTTTTGTTGACTGAGTTGAATTTCCTCGGGAGTAAAGCCTCCCTGCTTCTTGGCTGCCTCTCGAAGAGCCTTAGCTTCTTTGCTTCGAGTGTCCTTAAGTGCCTCGTTCATGGCGTCCTCCTCAGACATCTTGCTATTTCCAGCGGCGGTTTCAAACGTGAAGTGCAACACAAGGCTTAGTGGACAGAAGTATCGGGGCTGGAAGCAAGTGCAAGCATGGTGGAGAAGACTTCGAACGGCGAATGAAATGCGTGTGTGGCACGAGGGCGAGCGTTGAGGCTATCGGCAATGGCGTCAAGGTCATCCTGACTGTAGACCGAGAGATTGGTGCCCTTGGGCAGATACTGGCGTAGCAGACCATTGGTGTTCTCGCACGTGCCACGTTGCCAGGGGCTATGAGGGTCACAGAAGTAGACCTTCACTCCGGTGGCAGCAGCGAGTTGCTCGTGGCACGCCATTTCCTTGCCCTGGTCGTACGTCAGGCTTTGGCGTAGCGG
>NZ_FNDI01000054.1:0-32491 GCF_900100565.1 Paraburkholderia steynii
CGCCTGCCAGTCCCGCAGACGGCGCCAGCAACTCATGCCGCTGCCGCAGCCCATCTCGCGCGGCAGCAGGTCCCAGCGCAGGCCCGTCTGCAGGATGAACAGGATGCCGGTGAGCACCGCGCGGTCATCCAGTGGTTTGCGTCCCGGATAGCGTGAACGGCGAGGTTTGGGTGGGGGCAGCAACGGTTCGATGAGTGCCCAAAGTTCGTCGTCGAGTATGGGTTTAGCCATGTCCTTTTCGTCGTCGAAACAATGAAAAGGTTAACAGGATTCATCGAGAGTAAACAGCCCCTTTGTTCATTCTGTTAAAGGTTCTAAAAGGGCAAATGCTCGTGCATGGGAAAGTAGACCAAGACCGCGCCCGGAGACCATGGTTAAGCCGCAGACGGTGAAGCAGCGGCGACTGTCCGTGGCTTTACTGGCTGGCGCCGGAGGGCACCGTGCTGGGCGTCGACGAGGGCGTGGCGGTAGCGGCCGCTTCGCTCGATGCCGTCGGTGTGTTCGCCGGGGCCGCACTGTCGCTCGCGCTCTGCGCAGCGGCGCTCTGTCCGGGCGCGCCGCTTACGCCCGCTGTGTTGGTCATCACGCCGCTGCTGGCGGAGCCCATCGTGTCACTGCTTTTCTCGTCGACCTTCTTGCAGGCGGCCATGCCGGACATGAGTGCCGTCGTCGCCAGTACGACGGACGCGTAACGTGTGATTGGTTGCATGTCGAAGTTCCCGTACTGAGAGGGGCCGACGCATCGACGCGGCGGCGGCTGATGTGAATATGTCACCCGTCAGCAACGTCCATTCCTCCCGACTGTGTATCGTTACGGGCGGGCCGGAATCTTGCGAACATGCGACGAACGACATCACGGAGCGAGGCATACGATGAGCGACAGGATGCGCACAACACGTCAGCGGCGGCGGCTCGGCGAATGGCTGCCTAACAGCGAAGAAGCAATCGCACGCTTCAGGCTCGACCTGGCGAAGCACGCGGGGGAGCGCCAGGGCCGTGTGCCGATGACACCCGTCGTCCACGATCTGTCGTTGCTGCTGAATGGCGACCCCCGTGTTGCGGATGGACCTGATCAACGCAATTGATGAGGCGCACGAGGCAGGCTTTCAGCTCGGTTACGCATCAATCGACGAACTGATGTGCATCGTCGATTACATGATTACGTACGCACCGCCGTTCAGCGAATCGAGTCTAATACATTGCCCGCTGAACGCGTTGCTCGACTGGCCGATGTGCATGCCGTCCGGCTACGCGCTGTTTCGCGATCCGGCGCTGAACGCACAACTCAGACGGGTGCTGACCTACTGGAGCGGGTTTCCGAGCGGGCCCTATTCGCGCACGCACCTGAATGCCGACGCGCCAGGCGGCTGGTTGAGCGCCGAGGCCGACGCGAAGATCGGCCTTTCGCAGTTCCTGTGCGACCCGAACGAAGCGTACTGGGGTTTCCCGTCGTGGAACGGCTTCTTCACGCATCAGTTCAGGCCCTGACGCACGGCCCGTCGCCGCGCCGCACGATCACAAGATAATCGTCAGCGCATGCGAGGCGTCGCCGTACAACCTTCAACATGACGTCAAGCTGCACTACGCATTCTGGATCAAATCGCAGCCTTACTCGTTGCAGGAAATCTTCTCGGCACGCGAAGCAGAAACGGCGCGGCAGTTCGTCGGTGGTTCGGTGTATCAGGCGTTTCTAAGCGCCTTCAACTATCACCGCTGGCATGCGCCCGTGGGCGGCCGCGTGACGCACGCCTACGTGGTGCCGGGCACCTATTACTCGGGTGCCGAGTCTGAAGGTGAGGATCCCGGGGGTCTTAACGATTCGCAAGGTTACACGACCGCCGTCGCGACGCGCGCGATCATCGTGATCGAGTGTGACGATGAGGCCATCGGTCCCGTCGCGTGCGTGTTCGTTGGCATGGCCGACGTGTCGTCGTGCATGATCGAGGCGCTCCCGGGGCAATGCGTTCGAAAGGGCGACGAGCTCGGTTACTTCCAGTATGGCGGCTCGACCTACTGTCTGATCTTCAGGCCGGACGTGATCGAGCGCTTCGTGCCGCAACCGCCATTTCACGACAACGGACCGCCCGTTCAGGTCAACGCGCACCTTGCCACGGCGCGTTGAGCGCCGACGTCCCGGTTCACCTGCAAGGATTGCCTGCAAAGGAGCACGACGCTGAAAATGAGAGGCGCCAATGAGGGCGACCCATCCGGCTGATCGTGGACGGCGACCCTGTGGCGGGCGAAACCCTTGAGGCGGGCGCGGAGATGAACATTGATGGCGAGATTGCCGCCGCCCGCCATCTGTCCGAGCATCTTCACCTGCTCGGACTTGAGACCTGGCACGCACGCAATGCCGGCGGAGTGTCCACAGGCTTGTCCATTTTTTCTGTGCGTAACCTTTGTCTATCCCTGAGGCGCCTTGGCGAACATCTGGTGACGGGAACGGCGCTTGCGAGGCGTTGCCGCAGTTGCGCGCCTTGCGCAGCGTTCACTGTTGAGAGGAGCGGTTCGATGATTTCCACCAACGCGTTTGCTACCAGTTCCCAGGCATTGAAGTTCAGCTTCTGTGCGATGGAAGGTGTGACCCGCGCGACGGCGCGATACCTCGAAGCGTTATCGGAACTGAATGGCGAGGTTTTGCGAGTGGCATTCGATGAGCACTCGGCGATCGTGGCACAGGCTCGATCTCCCGCCGAGATCACGACGTTGCAAATCGGCGCGCTAGGCGCAGCACCGCAGAAAGCGGTGTCCTACTGGCAACACGTCGGCACCATCGTGGTCGAAGCGTGTTCCGGAATAGCATTGGATATTCGCCACTGCTTCTCGCAAACTTCACCGCAGGGCCTCGAGTTTCTTGACTCACTAGTGAGTGGCGCTCGTAAAAGGTAGTGACCGTCTGGAGACGCGGCGCGTCACAACGGCCCTCGCATCGCGCTAGCTCCGAAGCCGCGCCGGACGGAACCTGATCAACTGCGCGGACTTCGAACCTGCACACGGAAACATGACCGGGTCGACGACGTGATTCACCGTGGAGAACACTCCGGGCAATCAGTGGCAGTGGCGGCGATCTTCCCGCACCGCCATACGCCGTTCAATCTTCGTTACCCACCGCCTTCGATACGTCGGCGAGACTTCCATATTGCTCGTCCGGCAATGCCGCTAGCGCTTCCATCACGTCCTCATCAGCGGCATTTTGCTTCGCCGTCTTCAGCAGATCGCGTTTGGATGCAGGATAGGAGGCACCCTTGAGCGCCTTTTGCACATCGACAGATTTGCGGATGTGCGAGTTTTCACGATTTGAAATTGACATCGGCCGATCCCCTCAAAATAGTCACCGGGAGCCCAGACAGCGCATGCGATGTTCCTGGCGATCGTCGATCAGGCGAACGATCAACGGGTTGAAAATCCGTCAAGTTGCAAAAGCCTGTGAGGCTGCACAGCTTCAACTGCCGCCCGATGCTGGCGTGGGAGCCGATGCCCCCATGGCGGCGCTCGACTTTTTGTGCGTCTTCTTGTGTGACGTGGTACCGGAGGGTGCCATGGTATTCGCCCCTGACGCACCCGACACGGTATTGGTCGAGCCCCCTGCGTTCGGCTTGCTCATGCCCGTGCCGCCCTGCCCGCCGGCAGCGCCTCCGCCACCCGCGCCTTGCGCGTAGACATTTCCTGCAATACCGATAAGCAGCGCTGAAATCAACATTCCTTTTGTCGAGCCTCGCATGGTCGTCTCCTGAAGCGCGGAGCGGTCGTTTGCACCGGAAGGTGTGAACCCGCGTTCAGCTAACCGCAAGCCCCATGCCTCAGGCATCGATAAGAAATGCCTGCGCTGACGCGCTCAACTGGCGGCTGTGCAGCCTCAAATGCTTCGTCGCCAGGGGTGTCCATGGCGCGTGCGAACGCCAGTCGAGTTACACCTGAGATCCTGCCCGTATGTTGACCGATCGCCCAGTCTCCGGAGAATGCCGAAAACCATCACGCGGCATCAACCCAACAGGCGATTTCGTCAATGTCCACTACCCGGCCGAAACGATTCCTGATACCACGCCCCCATGCGCAAATGGAAGCACCAGGCGTCAGGTACTCACGCAACGCTTCGCCAGCGTGCGGCGGCACGCGTAGCGACGTACCATCGTCGAGCACGGCGCCGCGCAACTCTCCTTTTGGCCCATGCAGCGATAGCGTCACCACTCCCTGAACTTCCATCGGCACAGGGGCACACGACAGCGTTTCAGGCCCGGACGCCCCGCTGTGTTGTGGTCCATCATCGATCAATGTTCTGCCATCGCTCGCCGTCAATGAGACGGCGGAGATCATGTCGACACCCCGTGGCTTTATGCCACGTATCCGGATACGATCGCCGACCTTGATGTGACGCGCCGCCCACGCTGATATGGGGAGGAAAGTGGACCTGACGTGCTTCCACGAAGTACGAGTCCATCGAGTTTTCCGTGCGGGTTCATGAGAAATCGATCAACGACACCGCGTGTTTCCGGCAGACAGTCTGGGTCAATCCAATGCATGTGATACTCCGTGGCGTGTGCCAAAGTTGATCGAAGCGCCGTCGAAACACCATGTGCCGCGCCCGTTCACTGCGATGTCACCAGGCCGAGGTCGTCAGGGTAAGTGGTTACCCCCCGTTACGCCGTAGATTTCACCCGTGACAAAGCTCGACTCCTGCGATGCCAGCACGACGTAGATCGGTGCAAGCTCGGCAGGCTGACCTGGACGCTTCATCGGGACTTCAGAGCCGAATTGCTCCACCTTCTCCTGCGGCTGGCCGCCGCTTGGCTGCAGCGGCGTCCAGACCGGACCCGGTGCCACGCCGTTGACGCGAATTCCGCGATCGATCACCTGCCTGGCAAGCGCATGCGTGAATGCGGTGATCGCAGCCTTGGTCGATGCGTAGTCGAGCAATCCGGGACTTGGCTGATAGCTCTGGATTGACGTCGTGTTGATGATCGTCGCACCCGGCGGCATGTGCGGCAAGGCTGCCTTGCAAAGCCAGAACATCGCAAACACATTCGTGCGGAACGTCGCTTCGAACTGCTCTGTGCTCAGGTCGGCAATGTGCTCGACGAAGTGCTGCTTGCCGGCAACGTTGACGAGAATGTCAAGTCCGCCGAGTTGCGCCCGGCTGCCATCGGCGCAAAACGCATACCATCTGTTCGACCGCGCGATGCCAAAGCGTCTAATCCTTGCCCCCTGGAATCACCGCGCCCAGTACCTGACGTGCCGTATTGGCGATCACGCTGCCTTCTTTCGGGTCGCCTTCCATCAAGGTCCGCGCAAATGCGCGTGCCTGCGCGAGCGTCACGTGCGGCGGCAGCGGCGGCACTTCAGGGTCCGACTTCACCTCGAGAACGATGGGTCGTTTCGCGGCCAGCGCGGTTTCCCATGCATCGGCTAACTGCTCGGGTTTGTCGACGTACAGGCCCGTCAAGCCGAGCATTTCCGCAAACCGGTGATACGGCACATTCGGCAACTTCTGCGACGCGTCGAACTTCGGGTCGCCTTCCATCACCCGCTGCTCCCACGTGACCTGATTCAGGTCTTCGTTGTTGAGCACCATGCAGATCCAGCGCGGATCAGCCCATTGTTTCCAGTACTTCGCGACGGTGATGAGTTCCGCCATGTTGTTCATCTGCATCGCGCCATCACCGACCATCGCGATCACGGGCCGCTCCGGGTGCGCGAACTTCGCGGCAATCGCATACGGCACGGCCGCGCCCATCGACGCCAGGCCGCCCGACAACGACGCCATCATGCCGCGCCGGATCTTCAGATCGCGCGCATACCAGTTCGCGCATGAGCCCGAGTCGCTCGTGAGGATGACGTTATCGGGCAGGCGCGGCGACAGTTCAGTGAAAGCGCGCTGCGGGTTCACGCCGTTGCTGCCGGGCTGATGCGCG
This sequence comes from Paraburkholderia steynii, assembly GCF_900100565.1. Taxonomy (NCBI): domain Bacteria; kingdom Pseudomonadati; phylum Pseudomonadota; class Betaproteobacteria; order Burkholderiales; family Burkholderiaceae; genus Paraburkholderia; species Paraburkholderia steynii. The sequence continues at coordinate 5,910 of NZ_FNDI01000054.1, forward strand.
CGTTCGTCGAGCGTCTCCCACCAGCGCGAAGTCCAGCGTTCGATTCGCGAGCGCCATGTATGGCTGTCCTTTTCAGTCAGCAGGGGCAGTAGCGCGCGCAACGTCGCCGCGCTGTCGCCGACGAGGTTCACTTCCATCGGGTAGCGCAGGCTCAGCATGTCGGCCTTGATGTCGATCTGCACGCCGCGCGCGTCGCCCTCCTTCGGCAGGAATTCCGAGTAGGGGAAGCCCGAGCCGATCATCAGCAGCGTGTCGCACGCATTCATCATTTCGTAGCTCGGCTTCGTGCCAAGCAAGCCAATCGATCCTGTCACCCACGGCAGATCGTCGGGCAGCACGGCTTTGCCGAGCAGCGCTTTCGCTACGCCCGCGCCGAGACGGTTTGCGACCGCGATGACTTCATCGGTAGCGTTCAAAGCCCCGGCGCCGACCAGGATTGCAACCTTATGCCCGGCGTTGAGCACGTCGGCTGCGCGTTGCAGATCGTCTTGTGTGGGAATTACGGTCGGCTGCGAGTAGCCGACACCGGAATGCGCGGTGCCGTGCTTGCGCGCGGGCGGTTCGTATTCGAGGTCCTGCAAATCGTTGGGCAGAATCAGCACCGTCACACGCCGTTCCGACAGCGCGATGCGGATCGCGCGATCGACGAGGTGACGCACCTGAGCGGGCACGCTTGCCTGCTGCACATAGGCGCCCGCCACGTCCTTGAACATCGCAGCGAGATCGAGCTCCTGCTGATAGTGAGACCCAAGTGCTGCGCGCGCCTGCTGACCGACGATAGCGAGCACGGGCATATGATCCATGCGCGCATCGTAGAGGCCAGTAATCAGATGCGAAGCACCCGGCCCCGAAGTCGCGATGCAGACACCGAGTTCGCCCGTAAACTTTGCGTGGGCGCTCGCCATGAACGCCGCCATTTCCTCGTGCCGCGCCTGCACGAATTCGATCTTCCCATCCGCACGATTCAACGCTCCGAACACACCGTTGATGCCATCGCCGGGATAACCGTACATCCGCTTGACGCCCCAATGATGCAGCCTCTCGACAATGAAGTCGCCTACTGTGGTTGACATGAAAGTCTCCCGTAAAAGAACCGGATTGCCATTTCGTCGGTGAGCAATCAGCGCGCCCCGTCGCCGACTAAATCAGGCTGTAAGGCACATCCATTGCTCCCTCTCTCTGCTTAAGGATGCAACGGCGTATACGCAATCCTGGGCGCGACGGTGTGGCCGCTACGGCAAGTTCGGCGCTGGACCGTGCGCTCTGGGATCCGCGTGCGAAGCGCCTTGGTTTGTCTCTCGTCACTGCGCCAGGCCAGGTGCGCGACAGCATGCAGCCTGTGGCTCGCGCAGGTGCGTCACCTTCAGGGACGCCGCGATGAAGCGCACGAACTTTTCGAGCGCGTGTTGGCCCTGCGAAATGACCTCGGCTTTTTCACGGAGGAATATGACAGGCGCCTGCAACGCCTCTGCGGAAACTTTTCTCAGAAGCTGTCGCACGTTGCGTTGATCAATGCGGCGCGGGTTCTCGGAAAATCATGACGGTGCATCTGCCGTTACAGATAGAGAGGTATCACGCGGCACCGCTTTTCCATTCGGACCACTCGAGCACGAACAGCGACACGAGTGCGGCTGCCGCACACACGGTGGCAAGCCAGCACAGGCCTCGAAGCACCCAGTGAGCACTCAGATCGCCCACGGCCGAATGCTTCGTGCTCAACAGCACCAGCATGAACATGACGGGGGTTGCTGTGGAGCCGTTCAACACCGCGCTCCAATACATCAGCCGTAGCGGTTCCACATGTGCAGAAGTCAGCACTACGCCGAGGGCACCGCCGAACAGCATCACGACGAGCAATGCGAGCGAGATTCGCCGGTCGGTGAGCGCCTTGTCCCTGCTTTCGACGATACCTGCGACTGCGTGTGCCGCCGAACCTGCCAGAGGCGGTAAAGCTAGCAACGCCGTTCCAATGAATGCGAGCGCCAGCACCTGCGGAGCGTATCGATACGCGACAGGTTCCAGTACGTTTGCTGCGCCGTCTATATCCGTCAGACCTCGACCATAGGCGTAGAGTGTTGCGGCCGCCCCGGCCATGATGAAGAACCCAACAGCGTTGGATAGTGCGGTTCGAATCAGCGTGTCCTTTCGGGTCTTGCGAGATTGCTGCCCGAGCAGGCGGTTATGTTCCGCAGACGGTTTGTGTTCGGGGTCGAGCCGCAACTCTTCCAGTTGCTGCGTCGCCTGCGAGAAAATCAGGTACGGGCTGATCGTCGTGCCCAGCACCGCCAGTAGCATTGAGAAGTAGTGTTCTTGCCAGTGAAGATGCGGCACGAGCGCTGCCGATAACAGAACGTGCCAGGGGATGCGCATCACGATCACGACGCCGGCATATGCAAAGAGCGACAACGTCAGCCATTTCAACGCATTGGCATATCGAGGATAGGGCAACGTAAACTGAAGCGCTACCGACAACAGCGTCGCCACGCCCGCGAATACCGCTACGGAACCATGCCACAGGAAATGTGCTGCCACGCCCATCGCAACCGTGTCTGCCGCAACATTGAGCACGTTGGCAATCAAAAATCGAGCAACTGCAAGATAAAAGAACGCACGCGGGTAGTGCTCACGCATGTTGCTGGTCAGACCTTGGCCCGTCAGCACGGCAATGCGTGATGAGACCAGTTGAAACGCGACCATTGATGGATATGACAGCGCGCACAACCAGGCCAAATCCAAGCCGAACTGCGCACCAGCGAGCGAATAGGTCGCAATGCCACTCGGGTCATTGTCGCTTCCCGTCGACGCCAGCCCCGGTCCCAGATCTGCCGCCCACGAGTGAGCCACCGGTGGGTCATTGGTTTTCTCGTCCTTCCTTAGTCGGCTGATTATCACGTGGTGCCCATAACTCGAGCGATGCTGTGGGTCAATCATTTGCAGTCAGTGGCGCGTCGGCCTGCCCAATCCCTCGCACGCCATTTCATTCACCTGCGTCCGCAGGAGGTTCCTCCGCTAGCCAGTCGTGCACTTCAGTGCCGGACGCTAAACGTCGGAGAATCGATCCATGCTTCCAGCCAGGATCGCCAGATTCTCCACTGCGCGTCGTCCATGACGAACTCTTCGTAGCTGGACCCAGAAGGAGACTCATTAATCAGGACATAGGCGACGCGCCGACCGGTCCAATACGCAACCAGTTCATCGGTGAGGTCTGCCGTCGTTCCTACGCCATGATCTCGAAGTACGGCACCGACCTTTGCTTCAAACCCTTGACGCGTCATCGCCATCATCGTCCCCTCTACATTGAGCAGCGACACGCGGACGCCGCTGTCGCGATTCCCCCACGACCTGTGGCAAGCACGGATTGAGCCTGATTTGTCAACCGCTCAGATGCACGAGGCTCGGTTGCTGCCTGGCCTTATCTGTCAGGCTTGCAGGTGCTTGCGGCACACCCGTTGCTGCGGATCGATCGTCTCGACCGACGTTTGCAGGAGTTCAATATGCGACCGACAAGCGTTCTAAAGCCGCCGCAGCATTCCCGGCCGAGGCCGCACGGGGTCAAGGGCGTCGTGGCGTTCGTAAAAGATGTCGCAGGCCGCTTTTCCAGCGACCGCTGTACGATGATGGGGGCGAGCGTTGCTTTTTATTCCGCGTTCTCGCTCGCGCCCACACTGTTGATCGTGCTAGCAGTCATCGGCTGGTTTTTTGGACGCGATGCCGCGCAGGGGAAGCTCTTCCACCAGATCAAGGGCATTCTCGGTGCGGATGCAGCAAGCGCAATACAGGCGATCGTCGAACATGCACATTACTCGGGCAACGGCGGCATTGCCGCGTTGATATCCATTGCGTTGCTTGTGGTTGGCGCATCCGCAACGTTCTCGTCGCTCAACACGGCACTCGACGTCGTGTTCCAGGCCAATTCCCCGAAAGGCATCGCGGGCGTCGCGTTTCTGTTGCGTGCGCGTCTCGTATCGCTGGGTCTTGTGATGGGGCTTGCGTTCCTGCTCGTGGTTTCGCTCGTCCTCGACGCTGCCGTTCAGACGGTGGGGAACGCCCTCTTTGGCAGCATGGCGCTCACTGTCTTTGCGGAGGTAGCGCAGACGCTATTCGGTCTGGTGATACTGACCGTTGGACTGGGCGCTCTGATCAAATGGCTGCCGGACACACACGTCGCGATCCGGCCCGCGTTGATCGGCGGACTCATCGCGGCGGTACTCTTCACGGTGGGCCGTCATCTCTTCAGTTTTTATCTGGCACATGCAGGCACGGCTGGCTCTTTCGGTGCGGCCGGCTCGCTCGCGGTGCTGATGATGTGGCTGTACTTCTGCGCTGCCGTTTTCCTGCTGGGCTCGGAGGTGGTCGCCGTGATAAGCGGTACACCTTCTCGTGACGACAGCGACGCAGATGCGCAGGAGCCTGGTGCCGGCGGCCCGACGCAAGGCCTTTGGAAAACTCGAGCGGCTCGCAGATCGTCGACATCGCGTCCTCAAAAATAGCGTGGACGGCGCTCCCTGATTGCCTCTCTCCTGTACCCGCCCATTTGCAGAACGCCGGCCTCGCTGGTGTAGCGGTAAATTGAGCGTTCGCCGACCGGACAGTCCACGTGAAGCAAACATAGAGGCTGGTCACGGTCCGCTTGTTTCTGAAAACTGTTGCCGCAGATACCGCGCTGTGTGACTTTCATTCGCGCGCGCAACGTCGACGGGTGTACCGCTCGCCACGATGGTCCCGCCCGCGTCTCCGGCTCCCGGGCCAACGTCGATGACCCAATCGCTTTGCGCAGCCACCCGCATGTCGTGCTCGACCACCACCACCGTATTGCCCGCGTCGACCAGTCCTTGCAGCTGTATCAGCAGCCGTTCGACATCGGCCGGATGGAGCCCCGTAGTCGGCTCATCGAGGATGTACAACGTGTCTCCCCGCTGCACGCGTTGCAGTTCGGTAGCGAGCTTGATGCGCTGCGCTTCGCCGCCGGAAAGCTCGGTGGCCGGCTGGCCGAGTCGCAGGTAGCCGAGACCGATGTCGCGCAGTGCGTTTAGCGCGCGCATGACGCTGGCTTCGTCGGCGAAGAAACTGCACGCGGCGTCGACGGTCAGGTTCAGCACTTCGGCAATGTTCTTGCCTTGCCAGACGACTTCCAGTGTGGACGTGTTGTAACGGGTGCCGTGGCAGGTCGCGCATGGCGCATACACGCTCGGCAGGAACAGGAGCTCGACGCTGACGAACCCTTCGCCCTCGCACGTCGGGCACCGGCCTTGCGCGACGTTGAACGAGAAGCGGCCCGCGCTGTAGCGACGCTTGCGCGCGGCGTGTGTGTCTGCGAACAGCTTGCGCACGTGGTCGAAAAGCCCCGTGTAGGTCGCGAGGTTCGAGCGCGGCGTACGCCCAATCGGTTTCTGGTCGACGCGCACGAGTCGCCTGATTGCCTCCATCCCCTCGGCGATGTGGCCGCTCGTCGGCGCCGACTTGCTGGCGAGCAGCGGGTCCTGTTCTTCATCGTCCGGGCTTTCGATGATTTTTCCCAGCCGGCTCGCGACCAGTTCCGGCAACGCCTGACTGACGAGGCTCGATTTGCCCGAGCCCGATACGCCCGTCACCGTCGTCAGACAGCCGAGCGGAAACGCGACATTCAGCCCATGCAGATTGTTGCGAGTGATATTGGCAACCCGCAGCCAGCCCGCGGCACCGCGAGGCGTGCGATCAACCCGCACGGCCGGGGCGAACAGATGTCGACGCGTCTGTGATGCGTCGACATCCGCGAGTCCCGCAGGCGGTCCGCTATACACCACATGTCCGCCCGCCTCACCGGCGGCCGGACCGACGTCGACCAGCCAGTCGGCACGTCGCATCATCTGCAGATCATGCTCGACGACAAACAGCGAATTGCCGGCTTGCTTGAGTTGTTGCAGCGCGCTGAAGAGCGCTTCGCCATCGGCGGGGTGCAAGCCTGCCGATGGCTCGTCGAGCACATACACGACACCAAAGAGCTGCGACGACAATTGCGTGGCGAGCCGCAGGCGCTGCAACTCACCCGACGACAACGTGGGCGTACTGCGCTCGATCGCGAGATAACCCAGGCCGAGATTAATCAGAGGCGCCAGGCGTTCCAGCAATTCATCAGCAATGCGTTGCGCGGCGAGGCGTTTCTCTTCGGACAGATTCGGCGTGCGCCGCACATCGGGCGAAGCTTTGTGCGCCGAACCACCAGCAGCGACACGCTTGTCGACGGCATCACGCATGGCGCTCCTGCTGAGCACGGTACCCTTGCTGGAGCTTCTGCCGGTCGCCGTCGTGTCTCGCTCCAGCCACTCGCCGCGCGCGATCGGTTCGAGCATCGCGGCGAGTCCTGAGAGCGGCAACTGCGACAGTTCTGCAATGTCCAGCCCGGCGAATTTCACCGAAAGCGCTTCCTTCTTGAGCCGTTTTCCGTGGCAATCCGGGCAGTCGTTTCCGACCATGTACTGCGATACGCGCTTCTTCATCAGCGCGCTTTGGGTGTGTGCAAAGGTGTGCAGCACGTAACGGCGCGCACCCGTGAACGTGCCCTGGTAGCTTGGCTCGTCCTTGCGCTTGAGCGCGGCGCGCGTCTCTTTGGGCGTGAGTCCCGCGTAGACAGGCACTGTCGGCTGCTCGTCGGTGAAGAGAATCCAGTCGCGATCTTTTTTCGGCAATTCGCGCCACGGGGTGTCGACGTCGTAGCCGAGTGTCACCAGGATGTCGCGCAGGTTCTGTCCGTGCCATGCTGGCGGCCACGCGGCGATCGCACGCTCACGGATGGTCAATGTGTCGTCGGGCACCATTGATTTCTCGGTGACCTCATACACGCGTCCCAGTCCATGGCATGTCGGGCATGCACCCTGAACCGTATTGCGAGAGAAGTCTTCGGCGAACAGCATCGGCTGCTTCGGCGGATAGGTTCCGGTGCGCGAATACAGCATGCGCACGAGACTCGACAGCGTGGTGACGCTGCCCACCGATGATCGCGCACCGGGCGTGCCACGTTGCTGTTGCAGGGCGACGGCGGGCGGCAGCCCTTCGATTGCGTCGACTTCGGGCACGCCGACCTGTTCGATCAGGCGCCTCGCATATGGCGCAACCGATTCGAAATAGCGCCTCTGCGCCTCAGCGTACAGCGTGCCGAATGCCAGCGACGATTTGCCCGAGCCGGATACGCCAGTGAAAACGACGAGCGCATCTCGCGGGATCTGTACGTCGATGTTTTTCAGGTTGTGCTCGCGGGCGCCGCGCACGCGTACGAAACCGGTGCGGGCGTCGGCGGGATCTGGCGGCAAGTGGGGCTTGCGGCGGATGTCATCCATATCGGTTCATCGTGAGGTGCGCAATCGGCAGGTTGTGCGAATGTCCCCCGGACGCGCACTGACCATGCCAGGTCACCCACGATGCTATCGCATGCGAGCGTTGCGCATGCACAGGGAAGCCACCGCCCAATGCAAACGGCGCTTGGCTCCTTCAAACTTCTCCCAACGCCGCTTACCGCACGATCCGCACTGGGATCGACTTGGCGGCTGGCACCTTGCTCTCTTTCGCATGATGCGAGAGGGGAATCAGTGGATTGCACTCCGGGAAATAACCCCCAATACTGCCCTCAGGCAGATCGAAACTCACTACCCTGAAGCCATCCACCTGCCGCTTCATTCCATCCGGCGAGACCGCTGCGAGCGATATCGACATACCCGCTTCGAGCCCTTGACGCGCGATGTCCGCGGGATTCATCAACACGACCATCCGCGTACCGCTGATGCCGCGAAACCGGTCGTCAAGCCGATAGATCGTCGTGTTGAACTGACTGTCGCTGCGCAGCGTGAACAGACGTAAATCGGTGAGGCTGCGCTCCGGCATGTCGGGGTCTTCGTTCAACGTCTCGGGTACAAGAAACTCCGCCTTGCCGCTCTTCGTTTGCCATTTCCGTGCGCGCGCCGGCAACGGGCGGTGAAAGCCGCCAGGCGTCCACAACCGCGCGTTGAAGTCGTGAAAGATGTCGGGATAGGTTTGAGCAATTGCATCGCGGATCAGCGCATAGTCGTTGCTCCATGCTTCCCAGTCGACCGATGACTGATCGAGCGTCGCCATCGCGATGCCCGCCACGATGGCCTGTTCAGACAGCAGACGGTCGCTTGCCGGCAACGCGACACCGCGCGAACCATGCATGCAACCCGTGCTGTCCTCCATCGAAACCGCCTGCGGCTTGCCGAGGCGCGTGTCGACCTCGATGCGGCTGAGGCACGGCAGCAGATAGGACACTTCGCCATGCACGAGATGACTTCGATTGAGCTTGGTCGCCACGTGCACGGTCAGACGCAGCTTGCGCCACGCCGGCTCGATCGCGTAACGGTCGGGAACCGACCTGACGAGATTGCCGCCAAGCTGCATCACCGCCCGCACGCGACCGTCGATCACACCCTTGCACGCATCGACAGTCGCCATGCCTTCATGGCGCGGCGGGTCGAAATGGTATTGCTCAGCGAGCCTGTCGAGCGGCGCAAGCGAAGGCTTTTCCGTGATGCCGACCGTGCGCTGGCCTTGCACGTTCGAATGTCCGCGAATCGGCGATGGACCCGCGCCAGGCTTGCCGATATTGCCGCGCAAAAGCAGGAGGTTCACGATCATCCGCACGTTCTGCACGCCCATCCGATGTTGCGTGAGCCCCATGCCAAAGTGCGCAATTACGGCCTTGGCTCGCATGTACTCGTCGGCGGCTGCCGTCATCGCTTGCCGAGGCAGGCCGCTCGCCCGTTCCAGTTCTTCCCAGCTGATGCTGCGGACGTACGCGGCAAACGCATCGAAGCCTGTCGTGTGCTCTGCGATGAAAGACACATCGATAATGCGAGCGCCGCCTTCCGACTGTGCGCGGTCGTCTGCTTCGATCACCGCCTTGCAAATGCCGGCAATCGCGGCGGAATCACCGCCCGCCTTCACCTGGTGGTATTGCGTGCTGATCTGTGTAGCGCCTGGCTTGAGCATCTGCAACGGCGATTGGGGATTCACGAAGCTCACGAGCCCCGGCTCGCGTATCGGATTGAAAGTGATGATCGGCACACCGCGCTCGCGCGCCGCCTGCAGGTCGTGCAGCATGCGCGGACTGTTGGTGCCGACGTTCTGGCCAAAGAAGAACATCAGATCGGTGTGGGTGAAATCGTCGAGCGTGATGGTCCCGACGCCGACGCCAATTGCCTCTTTCAGGCCGACGCTCGTGCTCTCGTGGCACATGTTCGAACTGTCGGGCAGATTGTTGGTGCCGTACATGCGCGCGAGAAGCTGATACATGTACGACGTCTCGAGCGACGCACGCCCCGACGTATAGAACACGACGGAATCGGGATCGAGCGCCCGCAATTCGCGGCCTATCTCGCCAAAGGCATGCTCCCAGGTGGTTTCGACGTATCTGTCGGTGGCGGCGTCCCAACGCATCGGCGCGCAAAGTCGCCCCGCTTCTTCGAGATCGTGGTCGTGCCACGCTTCTAGTTCGCTCACGGTATGCGAGGCAAAAAATTCCGGCTCGACGCGGCGCGACGTCGTATCCCACGCCGTCGCCTTGGCGCCGCTTTCGCAGAACTCGAACGGATGCGGGTGTGCAGGTTTGGCCCACGAACAGCCGACGCACATGAAGCCGCCGGGCTTGTTCTGATGAACGAGCACGCGGCTCGTCGTAACGGGCGCACGCTCGTGCACAAGGGCGCTTGCCACAGCCTTGACGGAACCCCAGCCTCCGCTTGCTTGCTGATAGGCATCTGATTTCTTATGGGCGGTGCTCATCATGCACTCCATGAATTTCGTGGAGACGATGCAAGCATCCGCCGTGCCTCGCGCGCTTCAACGACACTCGCTCAGCGCAGCAAGCCCAAGGTGTTGAAGTAATGCTCGATGCGCGACAGCGCGTAACGCGCAGCGTGATGACGGATTTCGTTGCGGCTGCCGGTGAAGCGTCGGGTTTCTGTAAACGTAACGATGTGACCATCGCGCATGCGGTACGCCCACGCGAAGCATTGCGTACCGGGCGGCGGTCCGTCCGATGGCGATGCATCGGCGACGCCGGTGTTGGCCACCGCAACATGAGCGCAACACGCCTCCTGCTGCAACGCGCCCTCCACCATCTCGCGGGCGACGGCTTCGCTCGTCAGGCCATATTGCTGCATGGTCGCATGCTGCACGCCGAGAAAGCCTGCCTTGCCGGACGGCGAGTATGTGACGAAGCCGACATCGAGGCACGCTCTGCTTCCGGGCACTTCGGCGAGACACGATGCAATCTGCCCCGCCGTACACGATTCGGCTGTCGCGAGCTTGAGGCCGCGCGAGCTGAGAAAAGACACCACCTGTCGTGCAACGTTCATGGCTCCCCCTCTCTCTCACTTGTGCAGTTCGGCGCGCAGCGTGCTGACATCGTTCGCGGTGACCGGTTGCGCGTTGTTGCCCCACGCACTGCGGATATATGTCAGCACCTGGGCAATCTGCACATCGGCCAGTGTCCCCACGAAACCGGGCATCGACTGGCGCGGTGGCCCTGTGAGCGTCGCCGGGCTATTGCCGCCTTCGACAAGCAGCCTGATCAGCGACGTCGTATCTTCCGTCAGCACAGAAGGATTGCCAGCCAGCGAAGGAAAGGCGTTGGGAACGCCCATACCGTCGTCGCGATGGCATCTCGCACAAAAACTGCGATACACATTAAAGCCGAGCGACAGTTCATCGGGCACGCGGTTGCCATTGACTGACGCACGCGCCGGATCGGCGTTCGGCGTGTAAGTCCCGGACGGCTTTTGCGCGGGCAGCGACTTCAGATAGCGCGCGATTGCCTGCGCATCCTCGTCGGTGAGGTATTGAGAGCTGTCTTCGATCTGCTCGACCATACTGCCATAGGCGATCACGCCGCCGGCGTGCCCCGTCTTAAGGAACGACGCGATGTCGGCGGCGCTCAGCCGGCCGAGGCCCGATCCTTTATCGCCTGTGAGGTTCGGCGCGAACCAGTGATCGTTGACGCTGCCCGTGAGATAGCTCTTCGATGATTCGTCGTAGCCGCGCTCCTGGAACGCCGCGCCGCGCGGCGTGTGACAGGCGCCGCAATGGCCGAGGGACTGCACCAGATACGCACCGCGATTCCATTGCGTGTTACGGTCCGCACGCGGTTTGTACACGCCGCCTGGCGCAAACGCTAGCTGCCAGTAGCGCAGCGCCCAGCGCTGATTGAACGGAAATGCCACGTCAGAAGGCGGCGTTGGTTTTGCGACGGGCACAACGCGATGCATGACGTAGCCGTACAGCGCCCGCATGTCGTCGTCCGATATTTTGGCAAACGACGCATACGGCATCGCCGGATACAGTAGCTTACCGTCCCGCGCCACACCCTCGCGCAACGCGCGCGCGAAATCCTCGTAGCTGTACTGGCCGATGCCGAATTGCCGGTCGGGCGTGATGTTGCTCGACATGATCGTGCCGAATGGCGATGCAAGGCCCAGTCCGCCTGCGAGTGGCGCACCACCTTGCGCCGCCGTATGGCAGCCTGCGCAATCGCCCGCCTTCGCGATGTATTCGCCGCGCGCGAGCGTTGCGTAATCAGGCAGCGGCGCTTGCGCAGGCGCGGCGACGGCAGCTTCATCGGGTGTCGGTAAAACGAACAGAAGCGCGAACGCGCAGCCGCCCGACAATGCGCACGCTATGAGCCAGCGGATCGACGGCGTGCGGTGAAGATTCATCGCGTTCCATCCCGCGGCACAATCACCGCATGCCGCGTTGTGAGCATGGGCGCATTGCGACGCGTCAGCCAGCGCGCGGCAATCGCCAGTCCGCCCACCAGATACGCAGTCGCCGCCGGCACCCACATGATGAGCCCGCCCAGCTGCTGGTCGTGCAGCGGATCGACGCCTAGCGCGCTGCACGGTTCCACGTACAGCGGATACAAGAGGCCAGGCGCGAGTGTGATCAGCGCGCCGAGTGCGCCCGTGTGGACCATCGTCGTGAATAGCGACAACATGGCGTGGCCGTCCGTCTGTCGCCGCGCGCCGTCGCCTGCGACGGTCCACCAGAAGAGCAAGGCCGTCAGTAGAAAACTCGCGTGCTGTAGCGAATGTACCCATTGATGAACCAGCGCCGCCTGGAACAACGCAGGCGCATGCCACGCCCATAGCGCCGCCGCGTGCAGCGGCCAGGCAACGAGCGGCAAGGTCAGCGCCCGCCAGAACCTGGAAAACGCCCGCGTCCTGACCAGCCATCCAAGCCTCAACCGCGCACGCTTCGGCAACGCCCATATCCACACGCCGAGCGGCCGGCCGATCACGAGCAACGGCGCGGCAATCAGCATCATCGATTCATGCTGCACCATATGGGCAGAGAAGAGAGCTGAGCCAAGCGGATCGAGCGGCGAGAAAAGCGCGAGCGCCAGCCCGAGCCAGCCGCCGGCGAAGGCTGCGAAATGGATTTCGCGGACGCGGGCGCTGCGCGCGTGCGGAGAGCCGCGCTTGCGAAGACGCAAATAGCCGACCCCGTACGCGACGAGGCTTGCCATCATCAGCGCAAGCACCCAGGGTTCGGCCGTCCAGCCGAATGAGGGAATGGCCGGACCAGAGGCGGAGAGCACGTGCGCAGTTGCGACACCTGGCGTGAGCAACGCAACGCACGCCGGCGCGACAACGAGCCTGATACGCATGCGCGGTGCGTTCAACGACAGGCCGAGAGCAACCATTGCGGGAACCACATCATCAGTTGGATCAGCGCCGACAGCGCGGCAACCAGCATCGCCATCAGCGCAAAGAAAGCAGCGCATGCCGCGCCGGCATCGCGTGCGCGCGACATGAGACGCCAGCGCGTGTGGGCAAGCACTGTCGCCGCCACCGAAAACAGAAATGCGACCGCGCTGACGACATCGAGCGCCAGCGTGCTGCGCTGTGCACACGCCACCTGCACGAGCGCATAGTTGAGGCTCTGCGCACCGAGTACGACAAAAGGCGCGACGACCAGACCGAGCCACGAGGCAAAAGAAGTCCGGTTCATGGCGACATCCGGGGCGCGAAATAGATCACCAGATAAATCGGCAGCCAGCTCAACACGACGAAGTACCAGTAGACCGCGTTCTCGCTCGTGTCGACCAGCCGCTTGCCCTCGTATGGCCCGATGTACAGCAGCGCGGCAAGGACGGCCGTATCGACGGTATCGGTGATCAGGTGGGTCGTATGAAGACCAAGCAGTAGCCAGACAATCGATCCGTACGCGTTTGCGTACCACATCACGTTGAGCGCGGCGAACTCGAAGCCGCGCAACACCAGAAACATCAGCGCGAACGCAAGGCAAATGACGAGCCAAAGGCGCGCGCCTTTCCGGTTGCCGTTGTTCGCGGCTCGCCGCGCGAGTTCGTTGGGCAACATGCTCGCGATCAGCACAGCCGTATTCAGCGAGCCCCACAACAGCGACGGCGGCGGCGCGTGCATCGGCCATACCGCGTTGACGGCTCGCAGATAGAAGTACATCGCGATGGCGAGCGCGAACGCGGTGCCTTCGATCAGCATCAGCCCCATGGTCGCCCACCACATCAGGCTGCGTGACCCGAAGCCGAAGCTCGGCAGGCCACGCACATCGAGCGTCGACGGTTGCGCGAGCGGCATCGCCACTTTCTTTGCGCCGTCGTGCGGCGCGTCGTCGGGCCAGCGTTCCAGTGCGCGCGCAATCGCATTGTTGCGCCGCGTCGGCCAGAACCAGATGATCATCGCGATCGCGACGGGCACAGTGCCCCACCACACCACCGACGGCGTATAGATCGAGCCGATGAAGAAGACCGTCGTCGCGACCGCGCTAAGGAACGGCCAGATCGACGGTGTTGGGAACAGCGGGCGCGTGTCGGGCTGCGCGTCGAGCGCGGTCGTCGTCAGCACTTCGCGCGCGGTCGCCGTCAGTCCCGACACCCAGCGAGGCTCGCGAGGCGACTCCCAAAGCGGCTCCTGCGCATGGACGACGGGCAGCGCGTCGAAGTTGTGAGGCGGCGGCGGGCTCGGCACGCTCCACTCGAGCGAGCCGCCGCCCCACGGATCGGCGCCCGCCCGTGATCCGTGCCTGCTGCTATGCACTACGTTGTAGATGAACACCAGCATGCCCGCAGCCATCATGTACGCGCCTATGGTCGAGCCAAGGTTCATCGTGTCCCAGCCCATGCCGTGCGGCCAGGTCCACACGCGGCGCGGCATCCCACGCAGACCGAGCAGATGCATCGGAAAGAACGTCACGTTGAAGCCGATGAAGAAAAGCCAGAAGTGCCATCGTCCGAGCCTTTCGTCGAGCATGCGGCCCATCATTTTCGGGAACCAGTAATAGATCGCGCCAAACAGCGGAAACACAGCGCCGCCGATCAACACGTAATGCAAATGCGCGACGACGAAGTACGTGTCATGCACCTGCAGATCGAGCGACACCGATCCGAGCATCACACCCGTCAAACCGCCTAGCACGAGATTGAAGAAAAACGCCAGCACGAAGTACAGCGGCGCTTTCATGTTCAGCCGGCCCGTCAGCAGCGTCGCGAGCCAGCAGTAGATCTGCACGCCGGACGGAATCGCGATCATGACGCTCGCCGCCGTAAAGAAGCTCTTCCCGAGCGCGGGCACCGATGTCGCGAACATGTGGTGAACCCAGAGCCCGAAAGCAAGGAAGGCTGTGGCGATCAACGAGAGCACCATCGCCGGATAGCCGAACACCGGACGGCGCGAGAACGTTGCAACAATCGCCGACATGAAGCCGAGCGCCGGGATGAAGATCAGGTATACCTCCGGGTGCCCGAAGAACCAGAACAGATGCTGCCATAGCAACACGTCGCCGCCAAGCGCCGGGTTGTAGAACTGCGTGCCGACCAGGCGGTCGAGGATCAACGCAGTGCTCGCCAGCATCACGGCGGGCATCGCGAACAGCACCATAAACTGCGTCACCAGTGTCGCCCATACGAATAGCGGCATACGGTTGAGCGACATGCCGGGCGCGCGCATCTTGAGGATCGTCGCAATCAGCACCACGGCTTCGAGCAGCCCGGAGATCTCCGTGAACGTGATCATCTGCGCCCAGATGTCCGTGCCTTTGCCCGTCGAATAGTCGGGGCCAGCGAGCGGCACGTAGCTGAACCAGCCCGCGCGCGGCCCGGCGCCCAGGACGAGCGCGACGTACAACGTCAGGCCGCCGAACAGAAACACCCAATAGGCGTACGCATTGACGCGCGGAAACGCGATGCTGCGCGCGCCGACCATCAGCGGCACGAGCCACGCTGCAACCGCCTGCATGACGGGTACGGCGAACAGAAACATCATCGTCGAACCGTGCACTGTGAAGAGCTGGTCATAGAGGTCCGGTCCGAACAGCCGGCCGTCCGGCCGCGCGAGCTGGGTGCGCATGGCGAGCGCGAGCAAGCCTGCGAGCAGAAAGAAGACGAAGGTCGTGACGATGAAGCGGCGCGCGATGGTCTTGTGATTGACGGCCGATAGCATGCCGATAAAGCCGCCCGGGTCGCGCCATGTTTGCGCGAGCGCATCTTTTACATGCTGCGGCGCGTCCGGCCCGTCTTTGAGGTCAAGGTTTACATCAGTCACGATTCGCGGTTCGGCCGTGCTCATTGCAACGTCCCCAGCCATGCGACGACGGCCCGCAGATCGTCGGCCGCCAGCGGCACCGCGGGCATCGTCGTACCCGGTTTGACCGCTTGCGGATCGCGAATCCATTGGAGCAGATCGGCGGGCGTGTTGGCGAGCGCGCCTGCTGCGATCGTCTGGCGGCTCATCAGATGCGTGAGGTCCGGGCCGAGCGTGCCTTGCCCGGAAGAGCCACGCACCGTATGACATCCGGCGCAACTCGACTGCTCGAAGATTTGCCGTCCGCGTTGCGCAAGCGCGTCGGATGGACCTGAAGCGGATGCAACCTGCCGGCCGCGCCACGCCGTGTATTGCTCGGGCGATTGCGCAACGACGAGCATCGCCATTAGCGCATGCTCGGCGCCGCAAAACTCGGCGCACTGGCCACGATAGATGCCGGGCCTGTCGGCGCGAAATTCGATTGCCGTCTCGATACCCGGCAGCATGTCTTTCTTGCCATGCAGATTCGGCACCCAGAACGTGTGGATCACATCACCGGCCTTCAGCGCAACGATGACGGGACGGCCGACGGGTACGTGCAACTCGTTGGCCGTCGCGAAACCGGGCTGACCCGCCTCCGGCGAATAGACGGCTTGCCACCACCATTGCTGCCCCGTCACTTCGATACGCACCGCGTTCTCGACAGGCAGCTTCGAAAGCGCGCGATCCGTCATCACGTCGGCGATCACCAGGCCGACAAGCAGCACGACCGATGCAGCCGTCGCTGCGATGACCGCGTTGCGCGTGCGCGTCGAAGTTCGCTCGTCGGGCTGAGGCGTGGACGGCGATGAGTCGGCGCTACGACGGTTGCGCATGAGCGCCATGAGCGTTGCAAGAAGCACGGCTGCGAAAACGGTTCCGCAGATGACCAGCGTCACATTCCACAGGCGCAGGATATGCGCCGCCTGCACGCCTGCCGGCTCGAGCGCGCTCTGTTGCGGCGCGGCGGCGACATCGAGCACGACCAGCGCCGAAAACACCAGGACGCACGCACGCAGCGCCGCGTACGCGCGCGAGTGAGCTCGTCGAACACGGCTGTCGGCGGTCATCTGGTCCGGTCAACTCGATGGAAACACCGGTGCGTCGCATACCGTGTGCCAGTCAGTCATGACTCTAGGTCACGGACGCGCGCCCACACACCTCGGCACCGCTGGTTCGAGGAACGCTCATTGCTGAATGTGGATGCGGATCGTGAGACCGTACATGGACGGCAGCGACGCAATTCCTCACATATTTCAGGGAGATACGAATGAACACGCAGAACAAGGAAAGCGGATCGACTGACGCCCCCGCTACAGCGGACGCGATCGCGTTGCTGAAGGCCGATCACCGCGCAGTTGAGAAGCTCTTTGATGCGTTCGAAAAGGCGGCGGACGGCGATCTGGACGCAAAGGGCACGCTGGCGCGGCGCGCATGCGAAGAACTGAGATTCGACTGCCGGTAGAGCGGAAGCAAGCTAAAGGCATGCACCCCGGCGCCCGTACCATCGCTCGGGTTTCCAGAGCCGACGAACACCGTGCCGCCAACCGGCGTGTCCCCGGATTTGATCGATCCGGGCATCTCGAAACTCGCTAACATGCTCCAATAGACAATCGTTATGGGTCGGAGATAACAGACACTTCACCGAACAGACACTTCACCGCAAAACGATCGGGCGGTGGCAATTACCCGGGCAGTAACATCATCCCGGGAGGCAACACGAGAAACCATGAGTGGATCACCATGCAAAAACTCACCCCCGCCGGCCAGCAACTGATCGAAGAAGTAGCCCAGCGACATGGGTTCAGCACGGATGCGGTGATGAGCATGCTGGAGTCTGTAATTCGCGGTAACGGCAGCATGGCCCAGTTCGATCACCCCGAATTTGGTGGCTCCGGCCAGTGGATGCAGGGAGGAATGACCATGGTCTCCGACATGTTCAACCACTACCTGAAGGGCCGGGTCGACGGGCTCTGTTCTGAGCTTTCCCGCCTGGTGGCAAACCAGCCCGACCTGATTCGCAACGGCAGCTTCCAGTCGCAGAACCAGGGTACCCAGCAGCAGGGCAACGACGGTGGCCGCCAGCAACAACAGCAGAACGCTGGTTACGGTGGCAGGAACCAGCAGCAGACTGCAGCCGGACCAGTCGAACCGGTGAGTCTGTTCGTTCCGCCCGCGCCCGGCAATTCCGGCGACTGGTGGCCCGCTGATCTGGGGCGGCCCAACACAACGGGTGCCCAGAACGACGTCCGCTATGCCTACTTCGGACCGACCCGGCGCCTGGCGATCGAAGTGAACGGCAAGGTGACGGTCTACGATACGCTCGATCACCAGATCAGCGGCTTCTCGCAGCAGCAGTCCCGCGGCGCGTCCCTCACATTCGCGAGCCAGCACGGCCTGGTTGCTGTCGCCAGCCTGCCGGTTGTTTCGTTGGGCGGGGTTCCGCAGCCGGTGTCGCCGCTGATGCAGGAGGAGCCCGTCAGCACTCAGTCGGTGGCCCGCGAGACAGACGTGTTCGCCACCATAGAGAAGCTCGCCGCACTGCACGCGAAGGGGATTCTCAGCGATGAGGAGTTCGCCGCCAAGAAGGCGGAGCTGCTGAGCCGTTTGTGAGCGTCCTGTCATCGCGCAGCGCAACGGGGCACGATTTCGATGGGTAGAGCGAATGGCGGCTAACCTGGGATGGCCACAAGCTTTTGACGTCTGCAGCCCCGAATGCCTTTGAAGACGCCTGAAGCGCAACTTGTGCGCTGGAAACATCCGTGGGCTTTCGTGGAGACAACCCGAGTGCCAGCCACGGTACAGTGGCCACCAAGGGCAACAGCAGTTGGCCGAAGTGCGCCTGCTTCCACGACCGAAATGAGATCGCGCCCCAACGTCCAGCCAGCTGGTTTCGTACAGCCGCATGTGGGGGATTCCTGGCCTGAGGGGGGAACATGGACCGGTCAAGGCGTGCGCTGCTTGAATATCACGAACGCAGCAAGCACCACGTCAACTTCTACGCCCCTGGTCCCGGGAGGCTCGATTGGACAACCCAGCCGGATCCGTTCCGGGTGTTTCACGGCACACCGCGGGTAGATCTGCCGTTAGCCGCGGAAACACTGACTACACGCTACAGCGCGTTGCGCTGCGGCGCCCTGCCGCCCGCGCACGCATTCGATCTAACCAGTCTGGCAATCCTGTTCGAACTCTCGCTCGGCCTGTCAGCGTGGAAATCGTATGGCGCCCAGCGGTGGGCACTGCGCTGCAACCCTTCGAGCGGAAACCTGCATCCGACCGAGAGCTATCTGCTGTGTCCCGCTCTGCCCGGCGTGTCCGCCGGGGTCTACCACTACCTGAGCCGGGACCATGCGCTTGAACAACGCGCCGCAGTGAACGATCCGCGATGGACTCAGGCGTTTTCGGACAGCGGTGTCCTGGTCGGCATAAGCTCGATCTACTGGCGCGAGGCGTGGAAATACGGTATGCGTGCATGGCGCTACTGCCAGCACGATTGCGGCCATGTCATCGCTGCGCTGAGTTACGCAGCGACTGCGCTCGGCTGGCAGACGCGGCTGGTGGAGGCGGCTGCCGATGATGAACTGGCCGACTTGCTAGGATCGCACCGCAGCGCAGATTTCGTGGACGCCGAAGCCGAGGCGTCGGATGTGTTGCTCTGGATTGGCAATCCTGAATGGCGGCCTGACCTTGAGCGCATGCGGACCGCTTTGGACAAGGCGCAGTGGTCCGGACGCGCGAATCAGCTGAGCTCGGGACATGTGAAGTGGCCGGATATCGATTCGATCCATCTCGCCACGCACAAGGCCCGGACTCCCGAACCGACTTCGCCGAATCCAGAACTGCGCCCGCCCCCTGCGCAGCCCGCCCTTGATCTCCGCTTTGCCCAGATCGCCCGGCAGCGTCGCAGCGCGGTGAATTTCGATGGTACGACGCGCATCGCCAGCGCGGCCTTTTTCAGCATGCTGGGGTGCCTGTTGCCACATCGCGACACGCCGCCGTGGAATGCCCTGATATCTCCTGCGGCAGTGCACGCGGCACTATTTGTGCATCGCGTCGACGGCCTGGAGCCGGGTCTGTATATGCTCGTGAGAAATCCCGGAGCGCTGCCGGTTCTCATGCAGTCTCTGCGTCCAGAATGGCTGTGGAAGAAGACCGGGCCGGACTATCTGCCGCTCTATTTTCTACTGCCTTACGATTTGCGCGCCGTGGCAAAGTTGATCTGCTGCCACCAGGATATCGCCGCCGACGCCTGCTTTGCGCTGGGAATGATCGCGAGATTCGAAATCGCCCTGAAGCAACCATGGCGTTATCGCCACCTCTTCTGGGAATGCGGCATTCTCGGCCAGGTTCTGTATCTCGAAGCCGAAGCCGCCGGAGTGCGTGCCACGGGGGTTGGTTGCTTTTTTGACGACGAAATGCACACACTGCTCGGAGTGAAAGATCACGCCTGGCAGAGCTTGTATCACTTCACAGTCGGTGGCGCGGTGGACGATCCACGCCTCTCTGCATTCCCGCCGTATGAGGTTCAGCCCTGAAGCGAGCGTCCCACGTTCCGCCCCTGGCGAGACGGCATTCGCCAGGATCAACCGCGGCGACTGAATGTGGCTTTGTCGCGATAAAACGATTGCTGTTGGGTGCCGTTGTCTTTCATCTGCCCCTTGGCGATCATGTGCGCCACCTCGATGCCACCAAGCAGAATGCGGGCGCACCGGAAATTCTTGAACCCAAGCATGGTTCGGGTGCGCCGCTTGATCGCGCGGTGGTCCTGTTCGATGATGTTGTTCAAGTACTTCGTCTGGCGGATCTTGATGGGCGTTTCGCGCTCGGCGTTGATGGCTTCCAGCGCAGCCAGATTGCGCCGCTTTTGTCGATCGTCACCGTCTCGGGTTCGCCATTCCGGGCGATCGATTTTTCGAAATACCGGCGCGCCGCGGTCTTATCCCGATGGGCCCGCAACAGAAAATCGACGGTGTTGCTGACGTTCATTATCGCAGGTTGCAATCGGTGAAAGGTGAGCTAGAATCAGGTGCATTCTTCACCACGGGTTCGCTCACCATGCAAATGGAAAGCTGGGTCGGAGCCATCGAGCGCGAATGGCATCAGTTGCGTCGCGCCGACCCTACACTGGATGTCGAAAAATTCTCGCGCCACGTCATTGCGGCAAACAAAACCGGATTCCTGTCACCGGAGTCGCTCGCCGCAATCGCCAACGCCCTTCTCACCAGCACGTTAAACCATGCACCCTATCTGGGCCGCTGGCTACTGGAGCGCATTGGCGCGAACCGCCATCCGGCTTGGCGAACGGCAATGGCCATATCACTCGTCGCACCAACAGGTGGGGACGCGGACTTTGAGAGAGGTAACGCGATTCTTGAAGACGTGATGAAGGATGAAACCGCGGACGGTCGTCTGCGCGGCCTGGCCGCCGCCGCGCTGGCCGACAGCGCACGGCTTGGGCGGGGCGTGCAGGCGGATGTGAGCCGTGCGCGCTCGCTCTACGAGCAGGCCATTGAACTGGGACACAAAGCCTCAGCACACAATCTCGGACTTTTCTGGGAGGGCGTGTGGGGTGCAGAAGACAGGAGTTGTCCCGGACCGCACAAAGGCCATGCAGAGCTATCGACGCGGTGGAGATGACAAACGTTGCCAACGCCGTCTGGAGGCGCTACGTTGAGGCACTACCGCCTGCGAGTCGGGCGGGTTGAAGAACCTGAGCGGCACCCGACGGATTTCTCTCATCAATGGATAAAGGCAAGGTGACGGAGAAGAGACTCTCCGTCCTCCGTGATGCGAGGGCGTACTGCCCCGCCCGCGAGCCGCTCCAGTGCGACAAGCTGGCGTTCAAGCAACGTACCAAGTTCTTCCCGTTCGGCAATGTGATCGGCGGAGTCCCTGACCAGCATCAATGTTGCAAATTCGTGGGCGCTCAACACGTGATGCTCCTGATGCAAAGAGAGATACGCAGGTCGTCAGGTTTTCCAGTGACTGGGGTTCGATGACGACCCACAACGGTGGATTGAATACCGAGGGCGAAAAGCTTAACGTCGAAATGTGACAGCATGAGGACGGCCGTTTTGGCGCTGGACGCCCGGCGGTGACACATAGGTAGCGACCGACACATCAGATGACAGCATCGCCTCCTCTATAATCAAGATATTCAGAATATCAACATCGCATGGAGCCCTACTTTATGAGTCAAGCCCGCGGGCGATATGCGGGATCCCGGGGCAACGGCCAACGCCATCCTCACCACGAAAAAAAATCTCCGCCCAACCGGCAGGGACAACCGTATGTGAAGGCGCCTCCCCGCGACTCCGTCCAGACTGCCTCCATCTTCAAAACACGATCTTTTCAGTTTCTGGTCGATGCGGTAGGTGCCGAGAATATCGCGATAGCACTTGAATCGAACATGACGCGCGTGGGCGAACTGATGAAGGGCGAACGATTCACGCCCGAGACGGCCTTCCACATGGAAACTACGCTTGGGTTACCGCATGGCTTTTTTGACCAGCCCAATCCCGCGCTCGCGGCCGAGACCATTGCACGCCTGAAGTCACCGCTCGACTTCATTCAAACGGATGACGGACATGACGTAGAGCCTGAAGCAATTAAGCCCGCTTCTGCCCTGAACGTCGATCATCAACCATTTCTTGAAGATATTGATCCGGCAATAAAATGTTGAAACCTTGATCGCGGCGAACTGTCGGAGTCGATATGGAAAAAATTGACTCTCGAACCTTGCCGGTGGCGGCATTGAATGAACGCCGTCGTCGCGCGGTGAAGATGCGCCTCGAAGGCATAGCGTTGAAAGAGGTGGCGCTGCGTTGCGAAATGTCGCCCACGACGGTGATCGCGGCGTGCAAGGCGTACGAGGCGGGTGGCTGGCGTGCGGTGGATGTCGGCCCTCGTGGTCGGCCAGCGGGTGCCGGGCGCAGTCTGAGTGCCGACCAGGAGCGGGTCGTGCAGAAGATTATCCAGGATCGCACGCCAGACCAGCTGAAAATGCCTTATGCCCTGTGGACCCGTCAAAGCGTAGCTGAGGTGATCGAACAGCGGTTTGGCATCCGTGTGCCGGTTCGTACGATGGGACTGTATCTGTCGCGCTGGGGCTTCACCCCGCAAAAGCCATTGAAGAAGGCTTATGAGCAATCGCCGGCGGCGATCAGGAAATGGCTCGATGAAGACTATCCCGCCATTGCGCAGCGGGCCGGGGCTGAGGGAGCCGAAGTCCACTGGGGTGATGAAACGGGACTGCGTTCCGACGATGTCCGAGGCCGCGGTTACGCACCCGCAGGCAAGACACCGGTGCTCAAGGTCAATGCGAAGCGTACTGGCCTGTCGGTCATCTCTACGGTGACAAATAAAGGACAGATGCGCTGGAAGATCTTCGACGGAGCGCTGAACACCGGCATCCTGATCGACTTCATGCGACGACTGATTACCGGGGCGAAGAAAAAGATCTTCCTTATTCTGGACAATCTGCGTGTACATCACGGCAAGGCCGTGAAAGCCTGGCTGAACAGGCATCGTGATCGGATCGAGGTGTTCTATCTGCCCAGCTACAGCCCTGAGCTGAACCCCAACGAGATGGCCAACGCTGACCTCAAGCAAAGCGTGACGCGCCGCACACCAACGCGTACCAGGCTGCAACTGGTCAAGGCCACTATGCACCATTACAAGGTCGTTCAGAAACAACCCGAACGTATCCGGAAATACTTCCAGCATGATCCCGTTCGCTATGCCGCCTGATTTCAACATTTTATTGCCGGATCAATAGTTTGTCTGAGGAAGCGCAAATGCCAAAGAAAGTAGCGGGCGGGTCGCCCAGCGCCGTCAGGAACATTCAAAGCGAAATGCCCAAACAGCCTAAACCTCAAGCACCGCTCAAAGCTTCGCCTTCGAAAGACAAAGCGTCGCCTAAAACCCCTCAACAGCAACCGCTGGCACTGAGCGACAGCGCCGAGGTGGAGAACATCCGACGTGCTAACCTCCACGTTCTCACGAGTCGCAACGGATCAAAAGTAAGACTTGGCGTGGTCATGGAGATGAGTGGATTCAACATAGCCGATCGGCTACATGGCAAGAAGCGCATGGACAGTATCGAAGCAAACCGGTTCACGGAGCGACTGGGTTTGCCATCTGGCTGGCTGGACACGCCGCGCTCCGAAGCCGAGATTCCAGAGTCGGTGTCGCGTATGCTTACGCCTGCTTCGCGTGGTCGCGTATCCGCTCAACAACACGAGCCGCTTGCGACTGCAACAGACGTTGGCGCGCCAGTGAAGAAGCTCGCCAAAGCGAAGGCGAACACGACGCGTTCACGTGCGGGCGACCTGGGCGAATCGGAAAGCCTCTCGCCTGTTTCGGCGGATGGCGCAGGAGAGCAAGAGACGATCGTCATCAGCCCGCCAGTTCATGTGAATGATTTCGCCGACGACCTTGCCGGACGTCCACTTGAAGAAAGTAACGGCCAGGCACCGGCAGCCACACCGACAGCCCTTGAGTCGCTCCCCGCCCCCGTATCGCAGCGAAACCCGGTACCACTCGCCTTCTCTTCCGTGACCAGCCTGGATAATCTTCACGGTATCGAACCGATAGCGGAAGCATTGATCAAGACGCTGGCAGGTAAAGCACGCACGGGTCGATTGGACGAATTGAAAGCGCTGGAACTTTTGCAGCAAGCGGTCCTGTTGTGAGTCAGTGGTAGCGCGCCTGGCCCCCTCGGGCCATGACACATAAAATGCATCTACATGGCTTGGGCCGGCGCGCGCGAAAAATGGCGCCGTTTCAGGTCCTGCCCAACGAGCGACGATTGCCCGTCGTCTTGCACATCTCCAGCAAATCGGCACCGCCGCGGAACGGATGCGGCAACTGTTTGACAGCGGCGAGCACCATCGTACTCGGCGCGCCCGCCGTCACGACAAAGCCGACCAACCGACAGATACGTCGATTCGCGTAGCGTTTCGCCGTTCACACCTAACGCGTGCAACTTGAGTCCGTTCGGATGCTCGGGCAGCGCCTGCCGATAGAACGGAATGTGGTCCTTCTGCACGAACGGGATAGCGTGCGAGCCGAGCAGTGCAAGCGTGAGGGAGGTGCGGACCTGTTCGAGGCCGGCCGCTATCGTGTCGGGATCGACGGTATCGGGCGCTCCGCAGCCAGGTTCGCGGAAATCAGTGTACAAGTACCCCGTCAACGACGGGCGCTGGCTTTTTTACCGAAGTTCTTCCGAGACGCAACTGTAGTTGCTGTCTGCTGGTGTTCCCCGACGCCCTTCCGAGAGATGCCATTCGCGGTCGCTACGGCGCGAATGGCAGAGGAGCAACCTAAATCTGCCTTGCCAAAGGGTGAGACGTGAACGTCAGGTGAGGCCGAACTCGAGTCTTCCTACGCGGAAATCTGGCAAATTCAGTTGACGATCAGTAAGTTGCGCCGCGAGGCCAGGAGAATGGCAGACCTGCCCGGCCAGAGCGAATGCAATCTCACCTCGCTCCGCTGCATTGCAGCGCTAGATGCCGACGGATCGGAAACGCGTCATGCCGGTAGAAGGTATTCCGGCAAGTTCAATCATTTCGCATGCGCGCAACCAACGCGAGCAAGCGAGCACTCATTTCCTCGGCCGGCAAGTGCGCGAGCCAACCGTGACCAGGAAGCAGCCATTCGAAACGATACGCGGCCAGCTTGCCAAGCGATTCGGTGAGTTCGGTCCATGAATTGCAACAAGCTCGTTGCGGCATCATGTCGACTTGATAAGCGGGCCACCCTGTACAGGAGATTGATTTGACCGAGCGCTCGTCTGAATCTCGCGTTACTGGATATCCCGGTGACTCGCTTTCGGCGTCGTGTTGTCAACGGCTCGGCCCCTGTCCTCGCGTTGAGCCATTGTTAGTTTTAGCCTAGAGGGACGGGCTGCGAGGCAGACTCGAACGCGTCGATTGCTGGTTGCCGCCGCTGCCCGAATACCTTGGCGGCAAGCCTGTCGTTGGATCGGCTCAGCCATCAGACACTGCGTCCGTGCCCCACCTTCTAGTTAAACATTTCCGGCCGCAGGTCGCTTACCTCGATGATCACGTCGGCGGGCAGATTCGCCCGACGTGCAGCGGCGCGGATGGCGTCTGCGTTGGGCGCCTCATACAGGCAATAGGTCTTCTTCTTGTCCGCGCTGAGAAACGAAAAGAGCCACTCGATGCCTTCCTCGTCGTTGATTCTCTTCACAGTTGCAGCACTTTCACCCGTGACCTCGAGTTGTTCCGCAAAATTACGTTCAATCATAAAACGCGGCATGTGATTCTCCTTGAGTAGCGACTGCTCGTTGCGCGTCAAACACTGTACTAACTTTTGGGCCGAGCTTCTGCCTGCGCGCCACCGATTCGCTCCACGAGAGCGAACATCTTGAGTCTTCTGGCTGCAGCGGCCGCCATCGAGAGCAGATCTTGCGCTCGTTCTCTATCTTCTCTGCCATTGCGCGCCGCCAGCATGAGCGCGTATTCGTGCCGGCCATGGGCTAGCCACGGCCACGCCCGTAAGCGCTCATCCATGCGCAGCGCGTAGTCAAAATGCTGTTCGGCGGCTGACCAGTCGCCGAGTGCATGGGCCAGCATGCCAAGAAACCGTGCCGCAGATCCGCAGCAAAGCGTAAAGACTGGAACCGTGACGACCTGATCCTGGAACGGCAGGAGAAGGGCATAAATCCGTTCGGCATGTTCGACGTCCCGCAAGCGGGCAGCAACCTCCGCCAGATAGGTCAACGTGACAAGCCGCCTGCTGTCCACAGGGATGCTGGATTCCGATTCCGCAAGCCGATCGAGATTGTCGCGGGCCTGCGCTTCGAAGCCGAGATCACTACAGATCAACATGAATCCTGGCCGCCACGTAGCGTCCTCAGAATGCTCGTCGACAAACCGCTTGAAGATCGGCGCTACCTCGGCGAGCCGACCCTGTTCGCGGCGTATCGTGAACATTTGCATGCCGTAGACACCCGTTGCGAGATTCGCGTCAGCGTTC
>NZ_FNDI01000052.1:0-41155 GCF_900100565.1 Paraburkholderia steynii
TGATCTCGTACCGACTGTCAACGCTTATTCGCGGCCTCGAAACGAGGTTCTACGCCGGTTCTGGCATGGGCTGGTTCCTGCGAGACTGGCGGACTTCGAGTGGCACTGTGAATTGCGCAGCAACGATACGCTTGCCCTCTTGAACGGTAATCGCGTTACCCTCCTGATCTCGAAGCACGTACGGCTCGCCGGTCTTCAGCACACGATAGATCCGGTTGATCAAACGCGTAGCAACTGCGCATATGGCCTGCTTGTGGTGATGCCCCTTGTTCACCATGAGGCGCCAGTACACGGCGGCAAGATCTGGATCGATCTTGCGTGCGACGTCCGCGGCGATGTACAGCGCCCGCTTGACGCGATCGCTACCGCTCTTTGTCAGCCTCTGCCCGGGCTTCTCTATGCCACCAGATGAACTTCTGGTTGGGAACATGCCGCAGAAGCCACGGATGTGATCCTCGTTACGGAAGCGTTTCGCGTAGCCGAGTACGCCGATGAGCAAGGGAGCCAGGGTCGCCCCAATGCCGGGGATGGTTCGAAGCGCATTGGACGGATGCACCCGCTGATAGATCTGTTCTACCTCACGCTCGATCGCGCTGACGTGACGATCCCACAATCGCAAATGTTCGACTTCCTGTGCCACCTCGAATTGCAGTGCAACGAAATCGACACTATCACCGTGGAGCTCGATGGTCTCCTCGGCAGCTGACTTGAGCTTCTCAACCAGCGAATCGATAAAGGGGCCGCTCTTGGGATGATTGCCTGAAGCGTGTCGCGACAGAAATCGGGCGAGCACATCGCGCCGCATGGCGACAACCTTGCGCGGATCGAATAGCTCGCCGAGAATTGCCAACGTGATCTGCGTCACTGTATCGGGTAACACAGGCTCAAGGGCCGGACAGGCCCAGCGGACGAGGTCAAGAACGCGGCGCCGCGCGGAACATACTAGTTCCTGATAGCGGTGACGTTGCTTGGTCAGTCGCTGTAGTGCATGTTGCTCGGGCCCGGGCACATGAACGGGGTCGAGGCCACGACCACCAAAGCCGGGTATTGCGCCCAATACATGCGCATCGGCCGCATCGGTCTTGGCATGCTCGCTGAGGTATTTGCGCAACGCCTTCACGCGCTGTCCCTTGACTCGAATGACCTTGATTCCGGCACGCTGCAGCCAGTTCGCCACCGGAAACCAAGCCATGCCGGTTGGTTCCATCACTGCCGTGATTGGCGTTTCCGCACCGACGCCGCTCTTGATGGCTGACACGAAACGCCTGAGGTCGGTTGAAGTCAAACGAAAGCGGATTGGTTTGCCAATCGCACGGCCATCATCAAAGATCTGCGCGACCTGTACCGCGCTGATTGCCAGATCGATGCCGACGGTTCGGTGGCGCACCGGTGCATTGCTGATAAAAGCCATGAGTTATTGTTCTCCTTATCGACGAATCAGAGGGCTCGATGCCGGGCAGCACTGCCAGGTGTTTCATTCGTGGCCGCTTGAACTTTGCAGATTCATGCGCCACCATCTCGTTACTCTTGCCTGCGCCAGCCCGAACCCTGCAACCATGGGCTTCACGTCGTCGGGACGAACTTTGCGGGCTCTCCCACGTTCTTGAGGTCGCTGGGCTCGGTGCCCGCCGGCAAGGGTACAGCGAGGGTGCAGGCGGAGTTGAACGGCGAGTCAGAATCGACATAAGCTCGGCCTCATACTCTTGCCCCTCGCCGTTCGCCCTGCGCCCGGACTCAGATAGAAAAACTATGAATTCGATGCGAAGTCGACCCGCGATCACTTCGTCGAGGCACCTTGCAGCCCCATCATCGACTTGCCCCTCGGCGTCAACTCCGCACCGCTATAGATACCTGCGACTTGCCGAGATTGACCCACGCGTTCGTATCGGCGGGATTCTGGTGGAGCGCGGCCGTCAGCAGTTCGGCCGCTTCCGCCGAAGCCGGGTTCATCCACATCAACGCGCTTGCCAGATTGTTGCGCAGGCTATGCAGGTCGGGGTCGATGGCGAGCGCGTCACGGTAGGGCGCGACGGCATCGCCGTGCCGGTTCATCAATTGCAGTGTGAGACCCAGGCGAAAGAGCGCTCGGGGATCGTGCGGCGCGAGCGCGGCGAAAGCACGGGCAATCGTCTCCGCCTCGACGCCGCGTCCCTTGGCGACCAGTTGCGGTGTCATTTCATCGAGCGAATCGGGATTGGTTGGAAACAGATGCGAAGCGGCCTGGAGCCAGATGTCGTGGGCTTGCCGGTCGCCCTTGTGAAGCGCTGCGACAGCATGACGCAGGAATGTCTGGAAGGAATCCAAAAGAACTTGATGTGGATCAACTGTTGTTTTAAGCATTTGTGGGTGGAGATTGTCGGCCGCGCCGGAAACGATAAAGACCACTATAGTTCCGAACATTCGCTAGATGAATCAGACCCCTCCCAACAGCTAAACTCGCAGGATGCAGCGCATAACCGTCACCGGCCGGGTCAACCTCGGGCATCTCTTCTGGCTACGCAGTCTTGCCATCATCGGGCAACTCGTGACGATTGCGTTCGTCCAGACCTTTGTCGGCGTCAAGCTGCCGTTACCGGCGATGCTGCTCATCATCGGGCTCGAAGTGATTTTCAATGCGCTGACGTGGCTGCGCGTCGCGAGCCAGAAGCCCGAGTCGAACCTCGAGCTGTTCGGGCAACTGTGGGTCGATCTCGGCGCGCTGTCCGCGCTGCTGTTTCTGTCGGGCGGCACGACCAACCCTTTCGTCTCGTTGTACCTGCCGTCGCTGGCGATTGCGGCCGCCGTACTGCCCTGGCATCTGATGGCGTGGCTCGCCGCGTTCGCCGTGGCGTGCTATGCCGTGCTCGGCTTCGAATCGGTGCCGCTCAATCTCGACAATCCCGCGAATCTGTTCGACTACTATCGCGCCGGCATGTGGGTGAACTTCATGGTCAGCGTCGGCCTGATCGCGTGGTTCGTTGCGCGCATGTCGCGCGGGCTGCGTCAACGCGATGCGGCGCTCGGCGATGCGCAACAGCGTCTGCTGCGCGACGAGCGCGCGGTGGCGCTCGGCGTGCAGGCCGCGACAGTCGCGCATGAAATGGGCACGCCGCTGTCGACGATCGCGATGCTCACGGAAGAACTGCGCGATGCCGCCCGCAGCGACGAAGGTCTGAAGCCGTACACCGCCGACCTCGACATCCTCGACCAGCAGATGACGCTATGCACGTCGGCGCTTGCGCGCCTGCGCAGCCGCGCATCGACGCAAGGCAGCCGGCAACTGGTCGACGAATGGCTCGATTCGTTCGTCAATCAGTGGCGCTTGCGTCACCCGCACGTCAAGTTCGAGCGCCTCGGCGAGCCGCCCGCGAACGTCAGTGTCGACGACACCGTCGCCGTCAGCCAGATTCTCACCATCCTGCTCGACAACGCCGCGCGCGCGAGCCGCGATCACGTGACGCTCGCCGCGACGCTCGCCGACAACGATTCGATCGACTTCGAGGTCTGCGACGCCGGTCCGGGCGTGCCCGCATCGCTGCGCGGCTTACTGGGCGCGGCGCCCGTCGACAGCACGCAGGGCGGACACGGTGTCGGGCTGTATCTGGCGTTTTCGGCGGCGGCGCGGCTCGGCGGATCGATCGAGCTCACCGACGTCAGCGAAATCAAGCCGCGCGGCACGCGCGCAGTATTGCGGTTGCCTTTGGCCCGCGAGCAAACGGGCGCGGGCCGGCTGGGCGCCGCGTCGTCCAATACGGAGAAGCAAGCATGAGCGATAAGAATTTTCTGGTCATCGACGACGACGAAGTATTCTCCGGCATTCTCGCGCGCGGGTTGACGCGGCGCGGCTTCACGGTGTCCGAAGCGCACAACGCCGACGAAGCGATTCGCCTCGCGAATCAGCAGAAGTTCGGGCAGATCACCGTCGATCTGCATCTGGGCAACGACTCCGGGCTGAATCTCGTCGCGCCGCTGCGCGACCTGCAACCGAACGCGCGGATGCTGGTGCTGACGGGCTATGCGAGCATCGCGACGGCCGTTCAGGCGGTGAAGGACGGCGCGGATAACTATCTGGCGAAGCCCGCGAACGTCGAAACGATTCTGTCCGCGCTGCAAACGGAAGCGAGCGCGTTGCAGGCCGAAGAGGCGATCGAGAATCCGACGCCGCTGTCGGTCGCGCGGCTGGAGTGGGAGCACATCCAGCGCGTGCTCGCGGAAAACGGCGGCAACATTTCGGCGACGGCGCGCGCGCTGAACATGCATCGGCGCACATTGCAGCGCAAGCTTGCGAAGCGGCCGGTCAAGCAGTGACCTTGTCGTAGTTTCTTGCGGACGAGCATGAAAAAGGGCGGCGCTCCTTGCGGAGCGCCGCCCTTTCGTTTGGCTGTTCGCCGGTGTGACGACGCGCGTTACAGCACGTAGCGCGACAGGTCCTCGTCTTGCGCGACCTCGTTCAACGCGCGATCGACATACGCCGCGTCGATCATCACGTTCTTGCCGGCATGATTGCCCGCCGAGAACGAAACTTCCTCGAGCAGCTTTTCGATCACCGTATAAAGACGGCGCGCGCCGATGTTCTCCGTCTTCTCGTTCACCGAGTAAGCGATTTCCGCAAGACGGCGGATGCCGTCGTCGGCGAATTCGAGGTGAACGTCTTCCGTTTCGAGCAGCGCCTGGTATTGCTTGACGAGGCTGGCGTCGGTGGCGTCGAGAATCGCTTCGAAGTCCTTCACCGACAGCGAATCCAGTTCGACGCGAATCGGAAAGCGCCCTTGCAGTTCGGGAATCAGATCGCTCGGCTTCGCCAGATGGAACGCGCCGCTCGCAATGAACAGGATGTGATCGGTCTTCACCATCCCGTACTTCGTGTTGATCGTCGTGCCTTCGACGAGCGGCAGCAGATCGCGCTGCACGCCTTGACGCGAGACCTCGCCGCCGCCGGCTTCGCTGCGCGACGCGATCTTGTCGATTTCATCGAGGAACACGATGCCGTTCTGCTCGACGTTCTGCACGGCCTTCGTCTTGACCTCTTCGTCGTTGAGCATCTTCGCGGCTTCTTCGTCGGTGAGGAGCTTCAGCGCTTCCTTCACCTTCACCTTGCGGCGCGTCTTCTTGCCGCCGCCCAGGTTCGCGAACATCGAGCGGATCTGCTCGGTCATGTCTTCCATGCCCGGCGGCCCCATGATGTCCATCGTGGTTTGCGGCATCTCGATGTCGAGCTCGATTTCCTTGTCGTCGAGCAGGCCTTCGCGCAGACGCTTGCGGAACGTCTGACGCGTCGCGTTCGATTCGTCGCCGCCGGACTCTGCGCCCGAGCCGAAGCCGACCGTGCGCGCGCCCGGCAGCAGCGTGTCGAGGATGCGGTCTTCGGCGAGATCCTCCGCCTTTGTGCGGACTTTGCGCATTTCGGTTTCGCGCGTCTGCTTGACCGAGATTTCGATCAGGTCGCGCACGATGCTGTCGACGTCACGGCCCACGTAGCCGACTTCCGTGAACTTGGTCGCTTCGATCTTGATGAACGGCGCGTCGGCGAGTTTCGCGAGCCGCCGCGCAATTTCCGTCTTGCCGACGCCCGTCGGCCCGATCATCAGGATGTTCTTCGGCGTGATTTCCTGGCGCAGCGGGTCGGCGACCTGCTGGCGGCGCCAGCGGTTGCGCAACGCAACCGCGACGGCTTTTTTCGCGCGATGCTGGCCGATGATGTGCTTGTCGAGTTCCGAGACAATCTCGGCGGGAGTCATGGTGCTCATCGTGTGTCCTTACTCGATTGTCTCGATGACGCGGTTGTGGTTCGTGTAGATACACATGTCGCCGGCGATCTCCAGCGACTTTTCGACGATTTCGCGCGGCGAAAGATCCGTGTTGTCGGCGAGCGCCTTCGCGGCGGCCTGCGCGTACGCGCCGCCCGAGCCGATCGCGCAGATGCCGCCTTCCGGGTCGAGCACGTCGCCGTTGCCGGTGATGACCAGCGTGGTGGTCGCGTCAGCCGTGATCAGCATGGCTTCCAGACGGCGCAGCATGCGGTCGGTGCGCCAGTCTTTCGCCAGTTCGACGGCGGCGCGGGTGAGATTGCCCTGATGCTTTTCGAGCTTGGCTTCGAAGCGGTCGAGCAGCGAGAACGCGTCGGCCGTGCCGCCGGCGAACCCGACCAGCACCTTGCCGTTGTAGATGCGGCGGACCTTCTTCGCGCCGCCCTTCATGACGATGTTGCCCAGCGTGACCTGGCCGTCGCCGCCGAGCGCGACCTTGTCGCCGCGGCGCACGGAGACGATCGTCGTGCCGTGAAATTGCTCCATATGCGTTCCTTTTCCAAAACCGCAAATACTTTGCGAGGGACCAGAGTAAGCGCTAAAGCGCTAACTCTGGGTCGACAGAGGACGCGGAGACGCCAATGCGCCACCACGGAATCCGAGAGCGGCCGGCGCGCGATGCTGGGTGTCGCGCGCGCGTGCAACGCATGTCGGATTTATTTTAGGGCGGACGCTGCCATATCAAGAGCCCGAGTCGAACGGGCGCGAGAAAAGGCGGAAAGGGTGCGGTGACTGGGAAATGCGCTGTCGAGGCTTCGACGGCAGTAAAAGGTGCTGACGGACCGCCCGCACGTCAGATTATGCGTCGCGCATTTACCGATTAGCCCATGCAAACCGGCAAGCGGACCGAAAAAAGCGCAGCCTGAAAAGAAAAAAGAGGCGCACGGTTCACCGTGCGCCTCTGACGAAGCGTGTCTGGGGCGCGGACCCCGAAAACCGCGCCGCCCGTCGATCAGTCGCCGAACAGCTTCTGGCGCAATTCGCGGCGTTCCTGTGCTTCGAGCGACAGGGTGGCGGTCGGACGCGCGAGCAGGCGGGGAATGCCGATCGGCTCACCCGTTTCTTCGCACCAGCCGTAGTCGCCCGATTCGATCCGCGCGATCGACTGCTGCACCTTCTTCAGCAGCTTGCGTTCGCGGTCGCGCGTGCGCAGTTCCAGCGCATGCTCTTCCTCGATCGTCGCGCGGTCGGCCGGGTCCGGCACGATCACGGTTTCGCGGAGGTTCTCGGTGGTCTGGCCGGCATTGCGGAGAATATCCGCCTGCAGCTGCTCGAGCCGGTTCTTGAAGAAAGCGAGCTGATCCTCATTCATGTAATCCTTGTCGCTCATCTTCAGGATTTCGGCTTCGGTCAAGAGTCGTTTCGTCGTCATCTGGCTTGCTTCGTCAATGTGAGGCAAATCATTGCCCGCACTTTCGTGTTGCCCGCAAAGGCGCCTCGATGACGCTCAAATGAGCGCCGGCGAACACGGACGGTGGGCTGTCGTGACGCCGAAGCGCCGATGCGGGGCCGAACTCCTCTGGAAACCGATTCTTCCAATGCTCCTGAGGCAATGCTTCCCGGCAGCGCGTTATAAGCCGGGGTGTGGCCGGCCGGCATATCGGCGATGTCCCCGGATTAGATTTTCCGGCGCCGTTTATCGGCCCGGCACGGCTGCGAAGCGACTACGCGCTTTACACCGGGCAAATCGTTCTCTTTCTCCAGTGGGGCCGTATTGTAACTGAATCACAATACGAAACCGCAAGCAGGGGAAATCCCTGCCGCAAACTCCA
This sequence comes from Paraburkholderia steynii, assembly GCF_900100565.1. Classification (NCBI taxonomy): domain Bacteria; kingdom Pseudomonadati; phylum Pseudomonadota; class Betaproteobacteria; order Burkholderiales; family Burkholderiaceae; genus Paraburkholderia; species Paraburkholderia steynii. The sequence goes on from NZ_FNDI01000052.1 coordinate 7,559, forward strand.
CTTATCGTGAAAATATAACGCGCTGTTCACTAAAAAGCGATGGTCGTACACGTATTCTCGTAACAGGGTTTTCACGTGCTTTGACCGTAAACCGGCTTTTAAATTGCCGTGCTTGCGCTTTTGAGGTCTTTTTCGCGTTGGGAAGCGAACAGATGGCAGCTGGGACGAACGCTAAAAGGCGTCCACCCCAGCCAGTAGAACGATTTAGACGAGGCAGGCTTCAAGACCGTCGGTGATCAGGTCTTGCGGCAGTTCGATGCCGATGAACACCATCTTGTTGGTCTTTTTCTCGATGGGCTGCCATTTGGCGGCGAGATCGCTGCCCATCATCTGATGCACGCCCTGGAAGACGACCTTGCGATCGACGCCCTTCATGTACAGCACGCCCTTGTAGCGCAGCAGGCGCTCGCCATAAATCTGCAGAATGCCGCCGAGGAAGTCTTCGAGCTTGTTCGGATCGAACGGGCGATCGCTGCGGAAAACGAACGACTTGATCTTGTCGTCGTGATGCGCGTGATGGTGATGATGGCCGTGATCGTGGCCTTCGTGATCGCACTTGCCGTGATCGTGATCGCAGTTCGCGTGGTCATGATCGTGATCGTGGTCATGGTCGTGATGCGCGTGATCGTGGTCGTCCTCGGCGAGGAAGTCCGGATCGATTTCGAGCTTCGAGTTCAGGTTGAAGCCGCGCAGGTCGAAGATTTCCTTGATGTCCGCTTCACCGAAGTTCACGACGCGGATTTGCGCCCGCGGGTTCATGTGCAGCAGACGGTGGCGCAGATCGCCAACTACGTTTTCGTCGACGAGATCGGATTTCGTGATGAACAGGCGGTCAGCGAAACCGACCTGGCGTTGCACGACTTCGTGTTCGTCGAGCTGTGCGTTAGCGTGCTTCGCGTCGACGAGCGTGATGATCGCGTCGAGCAGGAATTCGTCGGCGATCTGGTTATCCATGAAGAAGGTTTGCGCGACCGGGCCGGGATTGGCCAGCCCCGTCGTTTCGATCACGACACGGTCGAAGTCCACCTTGCCTTCCTGCTTCTGCGCGGCGAGATCGCCGAGCACGCGCGCGAGGTCGCCGCGAATCGTGCAGCAGATGCAGCCGTTGCTCATCTGGATGATCTGCTCGCCCGTGTCCTGCACGAGGATGTCGTTGTCGATGTTTTCTTCGCCGAACTCGTTTTCGATCACGGCGATCTTCATGCCGTGCTTCTCGTTCAGGATGCGCTTGAGCAGCGTGGTTTTGCCGCTGCCGAGGAAGCCGGTCAGGATAGTGACGGGAATCATGTTGTTCGCCATGTGAAGTCGCCTTGTGTTCGTCAAACTGGGGTGCGAACCGCGCGCCGCGCGCAGGGCCCGAACCGCATGAATTCAGCTGAATATTGAAGCATAAGTGCCGGGGCGCCGCTGCTGCATGGCCAAAGCCCCGTCAACGCCAGGGAAATAACGCCCTAACTATGGGCGATCAGGCGATTTGCAACAATAGGCCTTTCAGATATTCGCCTTCCGGGAACGCCGTCAGCAGCGGATGATCGACGCCCGCCCCGAGCCGCTTGAGGATGCGCGCATCGACGCGCGCGTCGGCCGCCGCGCCGGCGACGATCTTCTGGAACAGTTCAGCATCGATCGCGCCCGAGCAGGAGTAGGTGAACAGCAGGCCGCCCGGCCGCAGCAGCTTGAGGCCGGTGAGGTTGATGTCCTTGTACGCGCGCGCGGCGCGGTCCACGTGCTCGCGCGACGGCGCGAATTTCGGCGGATCGAGCACGATCAGGTCGAAGCGCTCGCCGTCGTCGTACAGGCGGCGCAGCGTTTTGAACGCGTCGGCGTCGAGCCAGGTGGCGCGCGCGGCGTCGAAGCCGTTTGCCGTGACGTTTGCTTGCGCCAATGCCAGCGCTTCGCCGGACGAATCGATCGATACTACGCGCTTCGCGCCGCCCTTGAGCGCCGCGAGCGAGAAGCCGCCCGTGTAGCAGAAGCAGTTCAGCACGTCGCGTTCTTTCGACAGTTCCTGCACCAGCGCGCGGTTATCGCGCTGATCGACGTAGAAGCCCGTCTTGTGGCCGTTGCGCACATCGACGTGATAGCGCACGCCGTTTTCGCTGGCGATCAGCGTTTCGGGCGGCTCATCGCCGGCGAGCACGCCGACCGTCTGTTCGAGCCCTTCCTTTTCGCGGATCGACACGTCCGAACGCTCATAGACGTTCGGGCAGCCCGTTGCGCCGATCAACGCCTGCACGATCGCGTCCTTCCAGGCTTCGACGCCGGCTGCCATGAACTGACAGACGATCTGGCCGCGCTTCGAATCGTCGTCCTGGATGTAGTAATCGACGATCAGTCCCGGCAGGCCGTCCGCCTCGCCGAAGATCAACCGTGTCGCGCCCGTGTTATGCACCATCGACTGACGGTGCGCGAGCGCGCTCTGCACGCGGCGCTTGAAGAACGCGTGATCGACGGGTTCGCTTTCGTCGAAGCTCCAGACGCGCGCGCGGATCTGCGAATGCGGGCTGTACGCGGCGCGCGCCAGAAAGCGGCCGTCGTGCGCGCGCACCAGCACGGTGGCGCCGGCGGCGGGCTTGCCGTCGACGCGGTCGATCGCATTCGCGTAGACCCACGGGTGGCGGCGCAGCAGCGATTTCTCTTTCGACGGTTTCAGCGTAACGGTATTCATGACTTCGTGAGGATTCAGCAGAACAATATGCCGCCGAAAGCGGCAAAGCAGATATGACTGGCTGCGCGGGCAGCGTCAGTCGCGTTTTTTGGCGCGTGGATGCGCCTGATCGTAGACGCGCGCGAGGTGCTGAAAATCGAGGCCGGTATAGACCTGGGTCGCGGCGATGCTCGCGTGGCCGAGCAGTTCCTGCACGGCGCGCAGATCGCCGCTCGACTGCAGCACGTGCGTCGCGAACGAATGGCGCAGCACGTGCGGATGAACATTGGCGGGAATGCCCGCCGTGAGCGCCATGCGCTTCACGCGATCGCGCACGACGTTCGGCGACATCCGGTTGCCGCGCGCCGACACGAACAGCGGATGCGGATCGAGCTTCAACAGTTCGCCGCGCACGGCGAGCCACGCGCGCAGCGCATCGAGCGCCTTGCTGCCGACGGGCACCGTGCGCCGCCGGTTGCCTTTGCCGAGCACTTCGACTTCCGCTTCGTCCAGCTTCAGCCAGCCCGTCGAGCGATAGCCATCGGCGTCGAAGAAATGCACGTCGAGGTTGACCAGTTCCGACAGACGCAAGCCTGACGAATAGAACAGTTCGAGCATCGCGTGATCGCGCGCGCCTTCGGCTGTGGCCGTCGCGGGGGCTTCCATCAACCGGTGTGCGTCGTCGACGGAAAGGGCTTTTGGCAGCGTCTTCGCGCGTTTGGGCGCGCGTACCGTCGCGACCGGGTTCGCGGGCAGTTCGATGCGTCCGGCGAGCCAGCGGTAGAACGCGCGCCACGCCGACAGCCGATGCCCGATCGAGCGCGCCGACAGCCCGCCTGCATGTGCGCGGGAGACAGCGCCGCGGATATCGGTAGCGGTGAGGCTTTCGAGCGGGCGACCGTTCGCGAGCTTTTTCAGCTCGTCGAGTTCGTGCGTGTAGGCGCGCAAGGTATGCGCCGACAACCGCCGCTCGTGCTCGAGGCTCGACAGATAGGTGGCGATCGGGTCGGCGGATGTCACGTGGCGGACGCTCAGCGCGGCAGCAGGCGGCTCAGCGCAGCGCTCGCGAGCGCGCCGATCTGCGTGAGGAAATCAGTGGCCATGCCGTCGTGAAAGCGGCGCGAATCGGGCGAGCCCATCACCAGCAGCCCGAACGCGGCGGCGTCATTCGACGCTTCCGGGTCGCGTAAGGCGATCAGCGCGATCGATTCGGTGCCGTTCACGGACACGCCGTCGCCCGAGGCCGTGGCGTCGCCGGCCACGGCCGACACGGCGGGCGTCAGCCACTGCGCCGCCTCGAAGCCCGTATTCGCGCCGCAGTACGGCGTGGCGAGGCTGTTCGCGAAGATGCGCACTTCCTCACCGACATGGCGCGTGAATTCCGCCTGCGAGTACGGCTCGGACACTTCCCACACGCGCAGCGCCGCTTGCGGCACGTCGAACACGTCGCGCAGGCCCATGGCGATCGTGCGCGGCAGCGCGCCTGGATCGCGTTCGGCCATCACGCGCGTCGTCCAGCGACCGAATTTCGACGCGATGCTGTCGTTTTCGTGTCCGTAGCGCAGCAGTTCGGCGAGACGCCGCTCGAGATGCTTGTTCTTCTCGCGCAGCATGTCCATCTGACGTTCCTGCAGCGACACGGCAGCCTTGCCGTGCGGATTGGCGAGCCGCACGGAGGCGAGCAGTTCCGCGTGCTCGGCGAAGAATTCGGGGTTGGCTAGCAGGTAGTCGGCGACTTCGCGTTCGTTCATGGTTTCAGCTTAATGGTTGCGCGCTTCGTTGCTGTCTTGCTGCCGCGCCACGCGGTCCAGCCTCCGCATGGCGGTGATGCATTCAGTCGGCCAGCTCTATTTCGCCTTCGAACACGGTGGCGGCTGGGCCTGCCATCATCAGCGGCGACGCGGGCTCGCCGTCCCACGTGATGGTCAGCGTGCCGCCGTGCGTGTGTACCTTGACGGGCGCGTCCAGCAAGCCGCGGCGGATGCCTGCCGCGACGGCCGCGCAGGCGCCCGTGCCGCACGCGAGCGTTTCGCCCGCGCCGCGCTCGTAGACACGCAGCTTGATCTCGCTGCGGCTGACGATCTGCATAAAGCCCGCGTTGACCCGCTGCGGGAAGCGCGGATGGTTTTCGATCACGGGACCGTCGGCCAGCACGGGGAACGCCTCGACGTCGTCCACGATCTGCACGGCGTGCGGATTACCCATCGACACGACCGACACCCAGCGCGTCGCGCCGTTGACGTCGAGCGGATAGAGCGTGTCGTTGCCTTCGCGGCGCGCATCGAGTCCGCTTGCGTCGAATGGCACCTGAGCCGGCTCGAACACGGGCGCGCCCATATCGACGACGACTTCGCCGTTCGCCTGCATGGTCAGCGTGATGACGCCTTTCTGGACCTGTACACGCACGCTTTGCTTGTCGGTGAGGCGCGTGTCGCGCACGAACTTGACGAAGCAGCGCGCGCCGTTGCCGCAGTGCTCGACCTCACCGCCGTCGCAATTGAAGATGCGGTATCTGAAATCGACGCCTTCGACGGTCGGCTTCTCGACCACCAGCAGCTGGTCCGCGCCGACGCCGAAATGCCGGCTCGCGAGCGCGCGCACCTGCGCTTCCGTCAGGTTGAGCGGTTGCGTGTAGCCGTCGAGCACGACGAAATCGTTGCCCGCGCCGTGCATCTTGGTGAATTTCAGTTTCATGCCGCTATTGTAAGTGACTGGCCGGACCTCTCGCCCACTGTGCGCCGCCGCGCTTCAGTAAAAACTCGGATCGCCGGGCGGGCGCGTCTTGAAGCGCTTGTGGACCCAGTAATACTGCTCGGGGATGCGCGGAATCTGCTCTTCGAGAAACTCGTTCATGCGGCGGGCGTCGGCGTCGTCGTCGCCCGTGGGGTAGTTGTCCCACGGCTTGAACACCCTCAGCCGGTAACCCTTGTAGTTCGGCAGCACTTCGCCGATGAACGGCACGACCTGCGCGCGCCCGACTTTCGCGAGGCGCCCGACGGCCGTCAGCGTGCAGGTCGGCACGCCGAAGAACGGCACGAAGGTCGAATTGCGCATGCCGTAGTCCATGTCGGCGCCGAGCATCACCGGCTTGCGATCGCGCAGCCAGCGCAGCACGATGCGCGCGCTGTCGGCGCGGCTGGCCATTTCGGCATCGAAGCGGCCACGCTGCGCTTTCGCCACGGCTTCGAGCTGCGGGTTCGACATCGGCTGATACAGCGAGCCGCACGGGCGCTTCAGCGAATAGTTGAGGAAGATCGAACCCGCCTCGATACCGACGAAGTGGAAACCCAGAAACAGCGTGGGCGGCAGATTCGGGTCGGTCAGGTCGATTTCGCTGTCCAGCTGGATCAGTTTTTCAAGCTTTTTCGCCGAGCCGAACCACTGCACGCTGCGTTCGAGATAGCTGCGGATCGCGTGCCGGAAGTGCTTTTGCGCGACTTCCTCGCGGCGCTCGTCGCTCCACTCGGGGAAGCACAGCTTCAGGTTGATGTGGACGATGCGGCGGCGGCGGCTCGGAATCTGATAGAGCAGCCAGCCGAGGCCGTCGCCCAGACGCGCGACGAAGCCATACGGCAGCAAAGCAAACAGCTTGAGCAGGCCGATAGCGAGGGTGACGCCCAGTCGGCTCAGCATGCGGTGGCTCCAATTTGTGCGCGAGACCACGCCGGGTAAAGAAAAACAACAAAAGAGTCGATATACCGCACGCGCAGACACTCTGTGACAAAAGAAAGAAGTCGCTATAATAAGGGCTTCGCCGAGTTAATAGACAACTTGCGGGGCGAAGCCGACGGACGCTTATCTTTCAGATAGCCGGCCGACGGTCAGGAAATCCGCTAAAGCGTCGCCGCTTCAGGCTCGAAGCAGGCTACGTGAAACTCAACCGTAACCAATAAGGGAGCCTGTAACGTGGCTAACGACTACCTCTTCACTTCTGAATCCGTCTCCGAAGGCCATCCGGACAAGGTCGCCGACCAGATCTCGGACGCCATCCTCGACGCGATCCTCGCCCAGGACAAATACTCGCGCGTTGCCGCGGAAACGCTGTGCAACACGGGTCTCGTCGTGCTGGCGGGTGAAATCACCACGACGGCCAACGTCGATTACATCCAGGTCGCGCGCGATACGATCAAGCGCATCGGCTACGACAACACCGACTACGGCATTGACTACCGCGGCTGCGCGGTGCTCGTCGCGTACGACAAGCAATCGCCGGATATCGCGCAAGGCGTCGACCGTGCGCACGACAACAACCTCGACCAGGGCGCTGGCGACCAGGGCCTGATGTTCGGCTACGCATGTGACGAAACGCCCGAACTGATGCCGCTGCCGATCTACCTGTCGCACCGCCTCGTCGAGCGTCAGGCCAATCTGCGCCGCGACGGCCGTCTGCCCTGGCTGCGCCCGGACGCGAAGTCGCAGGTTACCGTTCGCTACGTCGACGGCAAGCCGCATTCGATCGACACCGTCGTTCTGTCGACGCAGCACGCACCGGAAATGGAACTCGCGCAACTGCGCGAAGCCGTGATCGAAGAGATCATCAAGCCGACGCTGCCCGCTGATCTGATCAAGGGCGACATCAAGTTCCTCGTGAACCCGACCGGCCGGTTCGTGATCGGTGGCCCGCAGGGCGACTGCGGTCTGACGGGCCGCAAGATCATCGTCGATACGTACGGCGGCGCGGCTCCGCACGGCGGCGGCGCGTTCTCGGGCAAGGACCCGTCGAAGGTCGACCGCTCGGCTGCTTACGCTGGCCGCTATGTCGCGAAGAATATCGTCGCGGCGGGCCTCGCCTCGCGCGCGCTGATCCAGGTGTCGTACGCAATCGGCGTGGCACAGCCCACTTCGGTGATGGTCAACACGTTTGGCACGGGCCGCGTGTCGGATGCGACGATCACGCGTCTGGTTCAGGAACACTTCGATCTGCGTCCGAAGGGCATCGTCCAGATGCTCGACCTGCTGCGCCCGATCTACGAAAAGACGGCGGCTTACGGCCACTTTGGCCGCGAAGAGCCGGAATTCTCGTGGGAAGCGACCGACAAGGCACTCGCGCTGGCAGAAGCCGCCGGCACGGAGCCGGTTGCCGCGCTCGCTTGAGTGAAGCTTTGAGTACGCCGCGCGGCTGATTGTCGCGCGGTGTGCTGGTTCAGATGGCAGGAAGCGAAAACGCCCTGCATGCGCTGAGAAGCGCGTGCAGGGCGTTTTGTTTTGGTGTGACGGTTTCGTGCGAGCCGCGTGCGCGGATCACGCGCGCCACGACGCACTAATGGCCGCAGCGGCGCATCTATCTCATACGAACGCGAAAACGAACGGGCGCGCGCTCAGCGCGCAAACGCGAACCAACCTTCGCTCGTCACCGACAGACGGCGCGGACGGCGGCTCGTCGGATGCGCCACGCTCGCGGGCTTGGCGGCGCGCGGCGACACGCCGAGCATCCGCACAGGCGCCGGATTTCGCAGCAGCGTGCGCAGCGAGAAGCGCCGAGACGCGCCTTGCAGGCTCAGTGCGCTGAAAAAGGTGCGGAACCAGGTGCGCACGTTATCGACAGGTTTCGCGTCGCGCAGTTGCTCGGCGAGCGCGCGCGTGCGCGCGGTATGGTGACGCAGGGCGCGCGCCACATGGCGGCGTGCCGGACGTGCGGCGTTGAACGCGTGGGTGATGCGAGTGCTCAATGGGCTGTGCATGGCTTTAGGAATCAGGCGACGTGACACGCGACGAAAGGTGCGGCAAAAGCAGCACCATCCATGCCAGCGAGTGGGACGCAATAGCCTGAGGAAAGACGGAATGAATCAGCAGCGGCTGCGAATGGCCGTGCCGATAGCGGGATAGCGTGTGTTGCAATCGACATGCACGACAGGCTACACGTGATTCGTGACCGTCGAAAGTCCGGAGGGATCAGGGTTTTTACGAGGATGAAGCCCGCACGATCGCTCCCTTTGCGCTCGACGAACGTGCATAGCTGCCCATCCGGCGTGCAGCTTCGCCCGTCCCGATTGCACGTCGGGCGCAAGAGAAACGCATGACTGACGCCGGTACGATCGTGCCCGTTTTACAATGAGAAGCCGTTGTCGAACGAACGCTAGCTGAACGGAACGTCCATGTCAGTCCATTCGAAGAAAGAGCAGATCCAGGTGCTGCGGGATCAGGGTTATGTCATCGTCCCGGGTCTCATCACGCCCGAGCGCTGCGCTGAGATGAAACAGATCGCGCGCCAGCAGTTGCAGGAAGCCGCCGATCCCGTCGAATTCGAAGCGGACCTGCGCTATCCGGGCGCGCCGGAGTCGAAGCATGCGCCGGGCGGACATACGGTGCGGCGGTTGCTGGACGCGTACGCGCGTCATCCGCATTTTGCCGCCTGGGCGACGGCGCCTGAGATTCGCGGCTGGATGGAACTGTATTTCGGCGAAGAGCCGCGCCTGTCGCGCGCGCATCACAACTGCATGATGACCAAGCATCCCGCGTACGGCAGCCTGACGGGCTGGCATCGCGACGTGCGTTACTGGTCGTTCGAGCGGGACGATCTGGTGTCGGTGTGGCTCGCGCTCGGCGACGAAACCGTCGATAACGGCGCGCTCTGGTTCGTGCCCGGCTCGCACTCAGCGGCGTTCACGTCGGACCGTTTCGACGACGCGAAGTTTTTCCGCTCCGATCTTCCCGAGAACGACGCATTGATCCAGAAAGCGGTGTCGCCCACATTGAAGGCGGGCGACGTCGTCTTCTTCCACTGCAACACGCTGCATTCGGCTGGCAAGAACCTGTCCGATCAGGTGAAGTTCTCGCTGGTCTTCACCTATCACGGCGCGAGCAACGTGCCACTGCCGGGCACACGCTCCGCGTCCAAGCCCGAAGTCGCGTTCTGAGCCTTCAGCGTTTTAGCGCTTCGACGACGCGAGCCCGATCAATCCGGCGAGCGTCGCGACGATGCCGCCTGCGATCAGGAAGATGGTCTTGTTGGTCGGTGAGCCGGTGAACACGCGCGACACGTCGTTGCTGAACGAATGAAACGACTGGCCGCCGAAGTACAGCAGCACCACGCCGCCGACGATCAATGCGAGCGAGATCGCTTTGGTCATGAACACTCCTTGTCGATGGATTACGGTGGCCGAAAGTCTAGGTGATGGGCGGCGCCGAGTCCATGTTCGCTTCCCGCAATGTGGGCGTCTGCAGCAAGCGCGGCGATTGGCTAACATAGCGTGTTGGGCCGCTGCTGCGTGATTGCGCGCCGGTGTGATACCGGTATCAAATCGCGGATATCCGTGTATGCCATCTGCAAGGCGGCGCTTCGCTACAAGGCATCATCAATTACAACAAACACGCATTATTCACGCGATGCGCGCGTCGCATCGCAGACTCCACTCCTGTTCTCGACAAGGACACCATCAATGGCTTACGAAGCAGCTTCAGCACGCTATTCGGACATGCAGTACCGCGTTAGCGGCAAGTCAGGTCTCAAACTGCCGGCGCTGTCGCTCGGCCTGTGGCACAACTTCGGCGACACCACGCCGATCTCGACGCAGCGTGACATCCTGCGCACGTCGTTCGATCTCGGCATTACGCACTTCGACCTCGCGAACAACTATGGGCCGCCGTATGGCAGCGCGGAAACCAACTTTGGCCGCATCTTCAAGGATGACTTCAAGCCGTATCGCGACGAACTGCTGATCTCGTCAAAGGCCGGCTGGGACATGTGGCCCGGCCCGTACGGCCAGGGCGGCGGCTCGCGCAAGTACATCCTCGCGAGCCTCGACCAGAGCCTGCAGCGCATGGGTCTCGACTACGTCGACATTTTCTATTCGCACCGCTTCGACGTCGACACGCCGCTCGAAGAAACGGCGGGCGCGCTCGCGAGCGCCGTTCAGCAGGGCAAGGCGCTGTATATCGGCATTTCGTCGTACTCCGCGCAGAAGACGCGCGAAATGGCGAAGCTGCTGGCCGAATACAAGGTGCCGTTGCTGATCCATCAGCCAGCGTACAACATGCTGAACCGCTGGATCGAAGAGGAACTGCTCGACGCGCTGGAAGAAACCGGCTCGGGCGCGATCGCGTTCACGCCGCTCGCTCAAGGCGTGCTGACGGGCAAGTACCTGAACGGCGTGCCGCAGGACGCGCGCGTCAACAAGGCGGGCGGCGGCTCGCTGAAGCAGGAGCATCTGAGCGAGCAGAACATCGAGCGCGTGCGCAAGCTCAACGACATCGCGCAGCGTCGCGGTCAGAGCCTCGCGCAGATGGCGCTCGCATGGACGCTGCGCGATCCGCGCGTGACGTCGGCGCTGATCGGCGCGAGCAAGGCCGAGCAGGTTCGCGAGAATGTCGCTGCGCTGAAGAATCTGTCGTTCACGGCGGAAGAGCTTGCCGAGATCGATCACTATGCGACGGAAGGTAGCGTGAATTTGTGGGAGAAGCCGTCGACGGATCAGCATATCTAAAGGGTTGAGCAGGGGTGCTCAGTTTTTTGGTTTTTGCTTTCGCTGGCATCCTGAGGGCGGTGGTGTTTGCTGCGCAAGCTGTCTGGTTTGCATGTGTTTTGCGCTGGCATCCGCGTTGCGCTAGCTTGCTTCAAGCGTCGCCCCTGTGCGGGGCGGCACCTACTTTTCTTTGCCGCCGCAAAGAAAAGTAGGCAAAAGAAAGCGGCTAACACCGCCAACATTTCTTCCTGCCTGAGGGCCCCCGAAGGTTCTTACGCTTCACACGGCAACCTGCTTGTTCCGCGTTGGTTGCCAGCGCTCTTGATGTGCGCCTCACCCGCTTCACGCGCCAGCACTACATCACGCCGCGCCAGATAGTCCACCGCCGCCCAGGTGGCAAACTGTGTGTCGGCCCCCTGTGCTCCACACGCATCACTCCAGACCGATAGCGCGCGCGCACCACCTTGTAAGAGCGCTAACGCATACGACGCGATAACCTACACACAGTTTGCCACCTGGGCGGCATATAGCGTTCGCTGCCGCTTGCCTGAGTACGGGTATTTGAAGCGGGTGAGGCGTCTATTCGAAGCGTTGGCAACGCTCGCGAACAAGGGCGTTGCCGTGTGAAGCGTGGGGACGTTGGGGGCCCGTGGATAGGAAGATGGGCTGGCGGTGTTAGCCGCTTTCTTTTGCCTACTTTTCTTTGCGGCGGCAAAGAAAAGTAGGTGCCGCCCCGCACAGGGGCGACGCCTGAAGCTCGATAACAACTCGCGGATGCCAGCGCAAAGCCCAAAAAACCAGACAGCTTGCGCAGCAAACACCGCCCTCCGCATGCCAGCGCAAATGCAAAAATGAACACAAAAAAACAAAAGCAAACCGCTACACCAGCGCAGGCAGCCCCTCCACCAGCACGACCGCAAACACCACACCCAGCAGCGCACCAAGAACACGCAGCGTGTTATGCCTGAACTCGGTTTTGCAGGGCAGCGCGCCCAGGAACAGCGCCCCGGCCAACGCCATCGGAATGACCAGAATGAAATCACCGATCGTGAAGTAGTGCATGCCTGTCTCCTTTGTGTACTCGTCCGACGCGACTGCATGCGGCGCGCCTGGTACCAGTATAGGAGACGCTATCGACGCGTATTGTGGGCTAAAGCGCACGCGGGCTTCTGTCCCTCGCGATGCGCAGCCAAGCGGGACAAGGCTTTGCGCCATCATCACAGCGACGCGCGAAATTCCGCACCGTGCGAACGCCCGCTTACGCCGACCTTTCTGAATATGCGCTTTATCGGTGGAAACGCGGGCGGACTTATCGTTCATTGGAGGAACGCCGCGTAACGCCTACGCCATGCCGACGCGCTCGCGAGCCCGCAGCCGCGCCGACGCCAGTATGCCGATCACCAGCAATCCGCCGACGAGCGCAGCCACCCCCGTCCACGCATAAGCCGCCCACACACGCCCGCCGTACGAGCCGACGATGCTCGATCCGAGGTAATACGCGAGCAGATACAGCGCAGCCGCCTGGCCTTTCGCTTCCTTCGCGATGCGGCCGACCCAGCCGCTCGCCACCGCGTGCCCAGCGAAGAAGCCGAAGGTCACGCAAGCAATCCCACACGCGATCAACGCAAGCGACTGCGTGACGGTCAACAGCAAACCGCACAGCATGATGACGATGCTGCCGATCAGCACGCGCCCGCGCCCGAACGTATCGGCCATGCGACCCGACCACGGCGACGCGACCACGCCCGTCAGATACACGACGAATATCCCGCCGATAGCCGTCTGACTCAGTCCGAACGGCGGCGCGAGCAAGCGGTAGCCGATGTAGTTGTAGAGCGTGACGAAGCTACCCATCAGCACGAAGCCCATCAGAAACAGCAGCGGCAAACCGGGCCGTCCTAGATGCTTCACGAGCGCCGTGCGGTGATGCGAAAAGCCAAGTCCGCGGCGCGGGACGAAATGGCGCGACGGCGGCAGCAACGAGCGGAACGCGAGCATCGACAGAATGCCGAGCACGCCGATCGTACCGATCGCCGCGCGCCACGAGAACAGATCCGCGACGACGCCCGTAATCACACGCCCCGCCATCCCGCCGATCGCCGTGCCGCCCACGTACAGGCCCATCGCGAGGCCGAGGCCGTCGGGATGCACTTCCTCCGCGAGATAGGCCATCGCGACGGCGGGCACGCCGCCGAGCGCAAGCCCTTCGAGCGCGCGCAGCAACAACAGCGCGTGCCACTGCGGCGTGAACGCGACCGCGAGCGTCAGCAGCGAAGAAGCGGTGAGCGAAGCCGTCATCAGCCGATGGCGGCTCCATCCCTCCGACACGAAGCCCGCGATGAACACGGCGAGCGCGAGCGCCGCCGTCGTCAGCGACAACGACAGACTGCTTTGCGCGGGGCTGACGTCGAATGAAGCGGAGAACGCGGGCAATAGCGGCTGCACGCAATAGAGCAGCGAGAACGTCGCGTAGCCGGCGAACAGCAGCGCGAGACTGGCGCGCCAGTAGGCGCGCGTGCCGCGCTCGAGATACGGCGCGCCGGTGGAGGAAGCAGAAGAGGATGAAGCGAAAGACGATGAATCAGCGGGCCGACTCGGGTCCGACGATGCGGTCACAACAAAACTCCCGGAAACGATTGAAACGACGCAGAGACGCGCGCAGCAAATGCGTGCAATCAGCGCGAAGGGTCAACGATACGCCGATTGCGCGTCCCACGTCGTCGAATCCGGCAACAGAAAAGGAACGCGAGCCGTGTCAGCCGCGCGTCGCGCCGGGCGCGCTGGCGGGCTGATCGGTGGCGTCGGGATGCGTGAGCTGTTCGTCGGTGGGCAACGAAGTCGCGTCCCAGCCGCCGCCGAGCGCCTTGATCAGCGCGACGCTCGCGGCCATCCGGCGGCGCGCGATCGAGACCGCCTGGCGCTCGTTGGTGAGCGCCGTCGTTTGCGCGACCACCACGTCGAGATACGTGATCGCACCGTTCTTGTAGCGGTTCGACACGATCGCGAGCGAGCGTTGCGCGGCCGAGACGGCGTCGTCCTGAGCCTGCGCCTCCTGTTCGAGCACCCGCAAGGCCGCGATGTTGTCTTCGACCTGGCCGAACGCCGTCAGCACTGTCTGCCGATACTGCGCGATACCTTCGTCGTAGTTCGCCTGCGCTTCGGCTTTTTTCGCGGCGCGTCCGCCGAAGTCGAGCAGCGTGCCGGCGAGCGTCGGCCCGAGCGACCAGAAGCGGGCCGGCGCAAGCAGCCAGTCACTGAAATTGGTCGCCTCCAACCCGCCCGTCACCGACAAAATCAGATTCGGAAAATACGCCGCCGTCGCGACGCCGATCTGCGCATTCAGATCGACCATCTGCCGCTCGGCGGCGGCGATGTCGGGCCGCCGCTCGAGCAGCGTCGACGGTACGCCGACAGGCGCGACGGCGGGCACGGCGACGAGCGGCGCAACAGGCAGCGAGAACGTCGACGGCGTCTGGCCGATCAGGATCGCGATCGCGTGTTCGAGCTGCGCGCGCTGCACGCCGAGATCGATCGCCTGCGCCTGCGTCGTGCGCAACTGTGTCTGCGCCTGCGCGACGTCGGCGTCGGTGGCGATGCCGCCCTTGTAGCGGTTCTGCGTGAGTTCGACGGCTTCCTTGTAGGCGGCGATCGTATCGTCGAGCAGTTGCTTTTCGCGGTCGATGCCGCGCAGTTCGAAGTAGTCCGTCGCGAGTTCGGCCTGCATCGACAGCAGCGCGCTTTGCGCATCGGCGGCGCTTGCCTGCGCGTTCGCGCGCGCGCCTTCGACGCTGCGCGACACGCGGCCCCACAAATCGGGTTCCCACGTCGCGTCGGCACCGACGATCCAGTCGTCGAGCGTCTTGCCCGCCGTCGATTTGAACTTCACGTTCTCCGACGACCGCGCGCGCGAGTAGCCGCCGTTCGCGGTGACGACGGGGAAGAACTGCGAGCGGAACTGCTCGACCTGCGCGCGCGCTGCGCGAAAACGCGCCTGCGCAGCCTGCACGTTCTGGTTCGCACTGGCGACCTGTTGTTCGAGTGCGTTCAGCGCAGGGTCGTTGTAGACCTCCCACCAGGCGCTGCGGATACGCGCGTCGGCGGGCTCGGCCGTTTTCCAGCCTGTGCCTTCGAGTTCCTTGTAGGTGGCGGCCGTCGTTGCAGCGGGCCGCTTGTAGTCGGGGCCGACCGTACACGCGGCAAGGAGACTCGCGCTCATCAGCGCGAAAGCCACCGAACGAAGACGCATACGATACGTGCTCACTCTTGTGCCTTTGCGGTCTGCTCGCTTTGCGGCGAAGACGAGCCGCTAGAGGCGCCCGAAGCACCGGACGCACCCGCCGCGCCGCCCGCTTTCGGATGCACGATACGCACCGCCGCGCCGTCGACGATCGAATCCTGCGGATTCAGAATCACCTGCTCGTCGCCCGTCAGCCCGGAGGCAATGGCGACGCGCGTGCCGTAGTCGGTGCCGAGCGCGACCTTGACGAGCTTCACGCGTTGCTGCGCATCGACGGTCGCGACTTTCACGCCGTCGGGACGGAACAGGAACGCGTTACCCGGCAGCGTGTACGGCGCGGCGGCCTGCGACTTCAGCGCGAAGTGGACCTGCGCATAAGCGCCTGGCAGCAGATCGCCGTTGCGGTTGTCGACATCGACTTCGACCAGCATCGTGCGCTGCTGTTGATCGACGGCGCCCGACGTGCGCGCGACCGTGCCGGGATAGTGCTTCGCCGGCGTTTCGGTGAGCGTCAGAAACGCGCTCTGCTGCGCCTTCACATCCTGCGCGTATGCCTGCGGCACGTTCACGTAGACGCGCAGCCGGTCAGCCTGCGCGACATGGAACAGTTCCTTCGCCGGGCCGCCCGAGCTGCCCGCATCGATCAGTGCGCCGACATCGACATTGCGCGCGGTCACGATGCCGTCGAACGGTGCGTAGACCTTCTGGAACGACTGCATCTTTTCGAGCCGCGCGACGTTGAAACGCGCCGCATCGAGCGTGCCTTTCTTCGCGAGCATGTCGCCGACCTTTTCGTCGGTTTCCTGCTTCGAAACGGAATTGCTGCGAAGCATCTCCGACCAGCGGTCTGCGGTGCTTTTGGCGAGCGTGTAGGTCGCTTGTGCGTTGGCCAGATCGGCGCTCGCCGCTTTCAACTGATCGTCGACTTCGGGCGTGTCGATTTCAGCGAGCAGTTGCCCCGCCTTCACGCGCGCGCCGATATCCGCGTACCACTTCTTCACATAGCCGTTGGTGCGCGCGTAGATCGGCGTATCGAGAAACGCCTGCACGTTGCCGGGCAGCACGAGATCGAGCGCCGCCGCGGATTTCTGCGGCTTCACCACTTCGACGCTCAGTTGCGCGGAATGCTGCGCGTCGCGTTCGAGTGCGGCCTGCGCGTCGTGACGCGACCAGATACCCTGCGCAGCGAGCGCCAGCACGACGATCGCCGCGCCGATTACGATCCAGCGCGAACGTTTCGATGAGCTGCGCGGGCCTTCCCCGTGCGGCGCGGACTCATCAGGACGATTCCCTTCCATCAGAACTCCAGATACTGTGCTTGCGCATCGTTGTTATGACCGTGGCCACGTCGGCCACCTTATTGCGGCTTCTGGACGACATGCGCGGCGGCGCGTGCGCGTCTTTCCGACAGTCGTCGATAGATCATCGAAAACACCACGGGCACGAACACCAGCGTCGCAATCGTGCCGATGGTCAAGCCGCCGATCACCGCGCGCCCGAGCGGCGCATTCTGCTCGCCGCCTTCGCCGAGGCCGATCGCCATCGGCACCATGCCGATTACCATCGCGAGGGCCGTCATCAGCACGGGACGAAAGCGCGTGAAGCCCGCTTCGATGGCGGCGCGCGTTGCGTCGCCATGTTCGAGCAACTGCTCGCGCGCGAAGCTGACGACCAGAATTGAGTTCGCCGTCGCGATGCCGATACACATGATCGCACCCGTCAACGCCGGAATGGACAGCGTGGTATGCGTGAGGAACAACATCCACACGATGCCCGCCAGTGCGCCCGGCAAACCCGTGATGATGATGAACGGATCGAGCCACGACTGGAAGTTCACGACGATGAGCAGATACACCAGCACGATCGCGAACACGAGGCCGGTGAAGAGGCCCGAGAACGAGTCGTTCATCGTCTGCACCTGGCCGCGCAGTTCGATCGACGAGCCCTTCGGCAATTGTGCCTTGGTGTCGGCGATGATCTTCTGGATATCGTCGGAGACGGCGCCGAGATCGCGGCCGTCAGCGGTGCCGTAGATATCGATTGTGGTTTGCGCGTTGTAGTGCGTGAGCACGGCGTTGCCGGCTTCGCGCCGCATCGTCGACAGCGCGCCGAGGATGTTCGTGTGGCCGTTCGCGTTCAGCGGAATGTTCGCGAGCGATTGCAGCGAATCGATCGTGTATTGCGGCGCTTCCGTGATCACGTTGTAACTGACGCCATTGCGCGGATTGAGCCAGAACGTCGGCGTCGTCTGCTGGCTGCCCGACAGCGTGATCAGCAGATTGCTCGCGACGTCGCGCTGCGTGAAGCCCGCCTGTTGCGCGCGCGTGCGGTCGACGTCGACGAAGATGCGTGGCAGGTCGGACGGCTGCTGGATGCGCGCATCCGCAAAACCCGGTATCGCGCGCAGTTTGTCGAGCAGCATCGCGGCGAACGCACGATTGCCCGCCACGTCGCGCCCCACAATCTGAATGTCGATCGGCGACGGCATGCCGAAGTTCAGCGTCTGGCTGACGATGTCCGCGGGCAGGAACGCGAACTGCACGCCGGGGAATTCGTCGGTGAGCGTGCGGCGCAATTTGCGCACGTATTCGGCCGTCGGCTTGTGATCGGGGTTCAGGCTGATCAGGATGTCGGCATCCGACGTGCCGATCGTGCCCGTCGCGCTGTACGACAGGTTGATACCCGATACGGGCAAGCCGATGTTGTCGATGATCGAATGCAGTTCATCGCGCGGGATCAGTTCGCGGATGCGCGCATCGACGCGATCGGTGACGACGGCCGTTTCTTCGACGCGCATGCCCGTTTTCGCGCGCAGATGCAGTGCGATCGTGCCGGCATCGACGGCAGGAAAGAAGTCGCGGCCAAGGAACGGCATCAGCAGCAGCGACAGCAGACAGCACGCGAGAAAGCCCGACACGAAGATGCCGGGCCGCGCGACGCGCGCCACGAGAAACTCACGATAACGCCCGCGCAGAGTCGCAAAGCCGCGCTCGAACGCGAGGTGTACGCGCATGAACGGGTTGCGCGTCTCGTGCGAATGATGGAAGTCGGCGGGACGATGGTGATGGCGCAGCAGATACTTCGCGAGCGTCGGCACCAGCGTTCGCGAGAAGAAGTACGAAGCCAGCATCGCGAACACGACCGCTTCGGCGAGCGGGATGAACAGATAGTGCGCGACGCCCGTCAGCAGGAACATCGGCACGAACACGATACAGATCGACAGCGTGGAAACCAGCGTTGGAATGGCGATCTGATGCGCGCCGTCGAGAATCGCCTGTTCGAGATTCTTGCCCTGTTCGAGCTGATGACTGATGTTCTCGATCGCGACTGTTGCGTCGTCGACGAGAATACCGACGGCGAGCGCTAGCCCGCCCAAGGTCATGATGTTGATCGTCTCGCCGAGCGCGGACAGCGCGATGATCGAGGTGATCATCGACAGCGGAATCGACACCGCGATGATCAGCGTTGCGCGCCAGTTGCCGAGGAACAGCAGAATCATCAGGCCCGTCAGGCATGCGGCGATCAGCGCTTCGCGCAGCACGCCTTGCACCGACGCGCGCACGAACAGCGACTGGTCCGCGACGGGATCGATGTTCAGCGACTCGGGCACGAGATTGCGCAGCGCCGGCATCATGGTTTTGATGCGATCGACGATTTCCAGAGTGGATGTATTGCCGCTCTTGTTGATGGTCAAGAGCGATGCGCGCTGGCCGTCCACGCGCACGATGTTGGTCTGCGGCTGATAACCGTCGCGCACATGCGCGACGTCGCGAATATAGACGGTGCCGTTTGGCCCCGATTTGATGGGAATGTTGTTCAGTCCTGCGAGCGAATCGGGGCTCGCATTCAACTGCACCGAGTATTCCGTCGAACCGATTTTCGCGGTGCCCGTCGGCACGATCAGGTTCTGCGCGGTGATCGAATTCACCACGTCCATCGGCGACAGGTTGCGCTCCTGCAGCTTGCGCGAATCGATATCGACCATGATCTGACGCTGCTTGCCGCCGTACGGCAGCGGCGCCGACGCGCCCGGCACGGTCGCGAGCTGCGTCTTCAGGAAGTTATTACCGTAGTCGAAGAGCTCCTGTTCGGTGAGCGACGGCGACGACAGCGACAGCCGCAGGATGGGCACGGTGGATGCGTTGTAGCGCAGTATGTTCGGCGGCGTGATGCCGGGCGGCAGCGAACGCAGCTGCGTTTGCGACAGCGCCGTGACTTGTGCGAGCGCTTCGTTGATGTTCGCGTGCGGCTGAAAGAAGATCTTGACGACGGCGATACCGTTCAGCGAAGTCGATTCGACGTGCTCGATATCGTTCACCGCGACGGACAGCCCGCGCTCGTAGTTCAGCACGATGCGCTTTTCCATCTCGTCGGCAGGCAGGCCGTTGTACGTCCAGATCACCGACAGCACGGGAATGTCGATGTTCGGGAAGATGTCGGTAGGCGTGCGCAGGATCGTCAGCGGGCCGATGATCAGCAGCAGCAGCGCGAGCACGACAAACGTATAGGGGCGCCGCAGCGCGAGACGAACGATCCACATGAAAAGGGCGGTCCGATGAGGGCGGGGGCCGCTGCTTCTGGCGGCAGCGAGCATTGCGCGACGGCGGCCCGGCCGGGCGTGCGCGACTGGAATATAACGCGTATCGTAGCTTACATCGACATTTTTGAGACTACCGTGCGGTCCGGTTTATGATGGGCCTGTTACGGGTCGTTACAGTTAGGGTTTCGTAAGTCGAATTGACGGAACGGATGCCTCACGAGGCCTTACTTTTTACTTTGCCAAAGCGCCCAAAAGGGCAACAATGGGGCTCAGGGGTTCGCATCGGCGCATGTGCGCCGGATGGGATGCGAGTCGATCCTGGCCCCTGGTTTTTAGGATTCAGGTGCGTACGCAACCACTCGGATGTTGCGGCGCTTTTATCATCACGTTGACCGGCGCAGTCCCAAACAAGCCGGCAATTGGGAGAACGGGGAAACATCATGCAAGTCGGTTCTATTGTTCGATCCGTGCATATCGCCGTGCCACAAGGCGCACGCGGGATCGTGATGCGCATTCTCGGCGACATGGCGATGGTGGCGTGGTACGCCGGCGAGCCGGGGACGTCGAAGATACTGAACACGGAACCCTTTTTCCTCGAGGATCTGATCGACACGGGCGAATTCGTCCGCCCCGCTGGCGCGCAGATACATTGATCGCGGTCTTCCTGCCTGCTGTCGTGATTGACGAGATGCGGCGCCGCTGAGCGGTCGACGCATCGCGAGTGACACTGGCGCTCGTTTTTGCTCGCGGCACGGCGCACAATGCGGGCATGAACGAAGACACTCCCGAGATTCCCACTCCGCAGGACGGCCACGCCGTTCCCTTCGCCCGCCTCACGCCCGAAGTCGTGCTGGACGCGCTCGATAGCGCGCTCGACACGGTAGGCGTGCGTACGGATGGGCGCATGCTGCCGCTCAACAGCTACGAGAATCGCGTGTATCAGGTCGGCGTCGAAGACGGGCCGCCTGTCGTCGTGAAGTTCTATCGGCCGGAGCGCTGGACCGACGAAGCAATTCTCGAAGAGCACGCATTCGTCGCGGAACTGTGCGAGCGAGAGATTCCCGCCGTGCCGGCGCGCACGCTCGATGGCCGCACGCTGCACACATTCGACGGCTTTCGCTTTTCCATCTTCGAACGGCGCGGCGGCCGTGCGCCCGATCTCGACCGCAAGGACACGCTCGAATGGCTTGGCCGGTTTATCGGGCGCATTCACGCGGTTGGTCAGACGGTGAACTACGCGGCGCGCCCGACGCTCGACATTCAAACCTTCGGCTACGAGCCGCGCGACTATCTGCTCTCTCAAGACTTCGTGCCCGCTGACGTGCGGGTTGCGTGGGAAGCGGTTGTGAGCATGGCATTGGAAGGCGTCGAGCAGGCCTTCGAACGCGCCGGTGACGTGCGCCAGTTGCGCATGCACGGCGACTGTCATCCGAGCAATGTCCTGTGGACCGACGCAGGCCCGCATTTCGTCGATTTCGACGACAGCCGCATGGGCCCCGCCATTCAGGATCTGTGGCTGTTGTTGCCGGGCGAACGCAACGAGGCGTCACGCGCGTTGACGGATCTGCTCGCAGGCTATGAGGACTTCTGCGACTTCGATCAGCGCGAACTGCATCTGATCGAAGCGTTGCGGACCTTGCGGCTGATTCACTACTCGGCGTGGCTCGCGCGTCGTTGGGACGACCCGGCGTTTCCTGTCGCGTTTCCGTGGTTCAACTCGCAACGCTATTGGGAAGACCGCATTCTCGAGTTGCGCGAGCAGATCGGCGCGATGCAGGAAGGGCCGCTCTGGCCAGTGTGATTCGTGAGCAGGTGTCTCGGTCGTCAGTCTGCGGATTGAACGCGGGCTGGCGAACCGGCGATCACGCGCGACGGCACCGATAGCGTCGATGAAGCGCCGCGTGCCACATCCACAAGCGTCGAACGTACGATCACTTGCGCGCGCACGTCGCGGCCGATCGTTTCGATGCCCGCGCGCATCTGCGTGAAATCTTCAGGCGAGCAGACTTCGCTGCCAAAACGTGTGGTCCCGTCGCGCGTCACAGTGATGACATTTGCGCTCGCGTCGTACGAATAGGTCGAGCGATAGTCGATGAAGCGGTCTCGCGCGGCCATTGCTTCCGGCATATCTAGCACGCGAAAATTTGCAGGCAGTGCAATCTGCGTGCGCTCGTGCAACTCGACATTGCGACACACGAAAGGCTGTGTGCGCTGCCGCTCGCCGAGCCAGTAGCGCGCGTCCGACTGAAACCCGCCGACGAAGCTCGTGAGTGCCGGAATCGACGCGGCTGTGCCAGGCACGACGAAGTCTTCGAGCTTGCCTTTCATCGTGAGCGACAGAGGGCCGTCTGTCGCGTTGAGGTTGCTGGTCGATAGCGTTGCTGTGCCCGAGAGGTTCACGAAACGCAGTTCCGCCTGGAGCGACTCTTCGCGCTGCGCAGGCGTTTGCATCCGCAAAAGCGCGCGTCCCTGTTCTGCGGCCCAACCTGCGGACTCCAGCCGGTAGACGAAGGTCGCGGAGCCATCGTGCGCGACGTTGATCGACAGATCGGTGGTGCGTGACATCGTGGCCGTCGACGGTGTGCGCGACAGCACGCCTTCGTTGACGAGCACGACGGGGCGGTTCATGTCGGTGGACGGCAGATAGCCGAACTCGACGTTCGGCGCGGTCGAATCGGCGTATAGCTGAAGCTCGGGCAGCCACGTGATCACGTGATTCAGCACGCCGTAGCCGGGCACGTCGGGCAGCGTGTAGATCGTGCCGCTGCTGATCAGCGCGGGCTCGTTGCGAATGCCGATGGCGTCGAGCAGCGCGCCATACAGCGCGACGTGGTCCTTGCAGTCGCCATAACGCAGCGCGAGGATTTCCGTCGCGCGATGCGGCACGACGGCGCCGCGTCCGATATTGACGGCGACGTAGCGCACATTCTTGCGGACCCAGTTGTAGAGCGTCCTGGCTTTTGCGCGCGGCGTCTGATCGCCGGCGGTGAGCGAGCGGGCCAGTCCGACGATTGCCGGATCGCTGCCGCTCGCATCGACGGCCGATTCACGGTACTTCGCGGCGAACGCGGCGTAGTCGGGAAACGTCGAGACCATCAGCCGGTCGCCATAGCTCACGTACGCAATCGATCCATATTCGAGACGCGCGAAATGCGCCTTGTCGTAGCGGAACTCATAACGCGTGCGGCCGTCCTTCGTCGATGGCGGCAGTGCGGTGAAGCCGCGCGCGTCTGCATAAAGCGGCTTGTCAGCGGGCAGATCGTAGACGAGACGGAAGTTATGAGTCGGCGCGAGATCGGGCGGTGTGAAGTCGCTGAAATGGCCCGGCACGATCGGCTGCATCTGCGTCTTCCGATACTTCAGGTACACCCGCGCACCCGGCTCGACGGCGGGAAACACGATCACCTTTTCGAGGATGTCCTGGAACATCGGCGCGTCGAACGATCGCGCTTCTTGCACGTCGCGAATCTGCTCGGGGCGCACGTCGTGGCGCGTGCCGTCGGCGGATGTCGTGTACGCCTCCAGAACGTCGACGCTCGCCATGTTGCGGTTGAACCAGATGTAGTACTGCGCAACACGCGCGACGCCCGCCTCGTTGTTCACGCGCAGCGTCATTTCGTCGACCTTCGTATAGGAGCCGTCCGCGTTCACCGTGAAGGTCTGGGTTTCGCGTTCGTTCGTGTACGGCTCGACGGGTGCGGCGGTTGCTGCGTTCAGTGTGGACAGGCCTGCGTTGTTAGCCGCCTGGTCGGCGGCGCGGGCCGCGCCTGTGAAAAAGGCGCAAGCAGCCATCGCGATACGGAAGATCGTGAAAAGGCGCATGGGGAATCAGGCGTCCGAAGGAATTGGTCTAGTTCTGTCGCATCTCACACTTCAAAATCACACGACGTTTGTGTCAAGCGGGCAAACCGCACACAACGGCAACAATTTCCGGAAGTTGGCTCAAACCTTCGGGATTGAAAGAAATCACATTCTGTGTAATGATAGTTATTCTCATCTGAAGGGCGTCGCCAGCTAATTGTCATCTTTCTCCTCGTGGCAAAGCAGCCAGCCAGCTCTTCGATGACCATCCTGCTTTTACCCGGAATGCCATAGCTGCCATCTGTCACACGGTAAGCACGCTTCGGGCATCCGTCGTTCCGCTCCGGAACGGCATTTCCAGTTTCCATTCCAACGTCGCCTCACGCCAGCGACGCACGACCCGTTTTGCCAGGAACACGATGAACGCGCCCGAATCGATCGAACTGAAGCCTGCTGCCCGCGCGGGCATGATGCCCGCTGCTGGCGCCCAGCAACTGGATGCAGACGAGCTGGCCGCGCGACGCCAGCGCTCGCGACGGGCGAATTTCATCAAGTGGCTGCGCAAGGTGCATGGCTGGGTCGGGCTATGGGGCGCCGTGCTCGGGCTGCTGTTCGGCGTGACGGGCTTTCTGCTGAATCACCGTGCGGGACCGCTGAAGGTGTCGTCAGGTGAGCCGCAGGTCGAGCAGCTGCAGATTGCGTTGCCGCAGAAAGGCTTCAAGTCGCCCGGCGACATGGCGCACTGGCTGAAGGACGAACTGCATATCGATGGCAAGCCGGGCAGGGCGCGCCGCGAGCCTGCGCACCCCGTCGCGTGGGGCGATCAAAGCGCCGTGCAGCCGGAGTTCTGGCAGATTGCGATCGCCGCGCCGGGGCAGAACGTGCAGGCCGAGTATTGGGTGGGCAACGGCTTCGTGTCGGTGAAGCGCACGCAAAACTCGTTTCTCGGCACGATGAACAACCTGCATAAGGGCGTTGGGTTGAGCGTCGGCTGGGTGCTGTTGATCGATACGATCGCGGGCAGTCTGATTCTGCTGTCGCTGACGGGCGTGCTGCTGTGGACGGAACTCAACAAGCGGCGGACCGTGGGTGTCGTGCTGGTTGGCGGGTCGATCGTGGCGGCGGTGGTTTGTGGGTTGATGTGAGCGTTTGGTGCTCCGTCAGTCGTCTTGCGCTTCTTCGCGGCTCGGGTCTTCGATTTGCGCAAAGTTGGTGATCTTCACCTCGCCTTCCGGAAAGCGCGCGATGACTTCAAGCTCGCCGCCGAGTGCGCGGATGTGATCGCGCAGCGTCGAGATATACATGTCCGTGCGCTGTTCGAGTTTCGCGATACTGGGTTGCTTGACGTTGAGGCGCTTTGCGAGCGCTTCCTGAGAAAGGCCGCGCGCTTGACGCAAGCCGTGAAGGGGCATTGCGGCGCGAAGTTTCTCCGCCATCGCTTCCGAACGGGCGCGTGATTCCGGCGGCATTTTCAGCCAGAGCTCTTCAAATTTTTTCGCCATCTTTGGCTCCTCCATGCGTGGTGCGCAGCAAGTGCACACGATAGATGATTTCAGCTCGCGGTACGTTCTGTTGATACCAACGTTCGTGGCCAGTCTTGTCGCCGCCGAGCAGTAATACAGCAGTGCGTCGCGGATCGAACACATACAACACTCGATACGGCTTTCCGCGATGCTGAATTCGTAGTTCCCGCAGATTTCCTATTGTCGAACCTATGATCTTGCTGGAGTACGGGAACGGCAGCTGGGGACCTTGATCCTTGAGCAAGAGGATCGTCGACGCGATCGACTCTCTCTCTCCGCCTTCCGCAGCCCCTCCCACCACGCCTGAAATGCATCGGTGTACTCAACGTCCCAAGTCATCGAAAATATAGCCTCCATGGAATATTCCGTCAAGGGAATAGTGGCGACTGCGGACGAGTCACGACGCGACCGTGAAGCCACGTGGTAGTCCGCAAAAATTCGATGCTAGGGATCAGAAGAACCCGGCGACAGTCAGCCGAACGGCTAAAGCCAGGCGAGAGAAATCGACCGCGAACAGGCACTGTTCGCGGTCTGAGAGAACTTAATCCGGAATACTACAAGCCGCTCCCCCACTAGCCGCAATCTCACGCGCCGCCTTGGCGCCTTCGACTTGCAGCAGCGTCGGCAGCGACACGCCATTCTTGGCCGCCGTCACTTCGGCAAGAATCGACACAGCGATCTCAGGCGGCGTTCTGCTGCCGATATAAATCCCAACCGGCCCATGCAGCCGCGCGAGTTCCGTCTCGGTGAGATCGAACTCCTTGAGTCTTTCGCGCCGCGCCGCGTTATTGCGCCGCGAACCCAACGCACCGACGTAAAACGCAGGCGTTTTCAACGCCTCCATCAGCGCGAGATCGTCGAGCTTCGGATCATGCGTGAGCGCGATCACAGCGCAGCGCTCATCGAGTTTCATATCGAGCACGGTATCGTCGGGCATCGTACGAACGACCTTGGTGCCCGGCACGTCCCATTCATCCGTGTACTCTTCGCGCGGATCGCACACGGTCACCTGATAGTCGAGCCCGACCGCGATATTGCACAGATAGCGCGACAGTTGCCCCGCCCCGATCACCAGCATCCGATAACGCGGGCCATGTATCGTCAGCAGCCGCTTGTCGTTGAAGTCCACGCCATCCGTTGCCTGCGCGGGGCCCAAACGCGCGACACCCGTTTCCATATCGAGCGTGCGCGCAACAAGACGTCCGTCTTCAACGGCATCGCACAGTTCAGCGATGCCGCTCGCCGCCGTCAAAGGCTCCAGCACAAGCTGAATAGTCCCGCCGCACGGCAAACCAAAGCGATGCGCCTCTTCCGCCGAAATGCCGTACTTCACCGCTTCAGGCTTCGTCTGCTCGATGCCGCGCTGACGCACGCGATCGATCAGATCGTCTTCGATACAGCCGCCCGACACCGACCCCACCACCGCGCCATCGTCGCGCACGACGAGCATCGCGCCTTCGGGACGCGGCGACGAGCCCCACGTCTTCACGACCGTCACGAGTAGCGCGCGATGTCCCTGTTCGAGCCAGCGCGCGCTGGACTTCAGGACTTCGAGATCCACGCTGTCCATGATTTCTTCCTCTTCGGTTCTTCGCCACTGCCTTCGGCGGCGGCTTCGCCGTCATCGACAGGACTCGCAGTGTCGCCTGAATCGCCCGATTCTGCCTGCACTCCGCCACTGCCGCCCGTCAATTGCTCGCCGAAGCGCTTGAAAAATTCACCCGCGAGCTTGCGCGCGGCGCCGTCGACGAGCCGTGAGCCGATCTGCGCGAGCTTGCCGCCGACCTGCGCAGTGGCGGTATAGGTGAGCTTCGTCGCTTCGTCGCCTTCGGGTTCGAGCGTCACATGCGTTTGCCCTTTGCCGAAGCCAGCCGCGCCACCCTGGCCTTCGAACACGATCGTATACGTGTGAGGCGCATCGATATTGGTGAGTTCCATGCGTCCCTTGAAGCGCGCCTTCACCGGTCCGACGGCCGCGCTCAACGCGACGGCGTAAGCGTTCTCGCCGTCCGGTTCAATGCTATCGCAGCCGGGGATCGACGCGCGCAGAATCTCCGTGTCGTTCAGCGCTTCCCACGCGCGCTGCTGCGGCACCGGTAGCGTGTAGGTTTCGGTCAACTCCATGACGTCGCTCCTCCAGAGATCGCGGCGCGTGCGGCATCGCGGGACACGCGCGTCAATTGCGCGAGATCGCGGCCGAACGCAGCCAGGCTGTCGAGATTGTGAACTGGCTTGTGCGCATCGACGAACGGCAGCATTGCCTGTACGCCGCGCGCTTTCGGCGAGAATTCGCGGTAACGCAACAACGGATTGAGCCACACGATGCGATGCGCGAAGCGGCGCAGGCGGGCCATTTCGGTTTCGAGCACGTCGATGGCTTCGTGATCGAGGCCATCGGTGACGAGCAGCACGGTCGCCCTGCCTGTCAGCACTCGGCGTGCCCAACGGCGGTTGAATTCGGCGAGCGCCGCGCCGATGCGCGTGCCGCCCGACCAGTCGACCACCTGATCCGCGAGCGCAGCAATCGCGACATCGGGGTCGCGTTCCTTTAACGCACGCGTCGCGTTGGTGAGGCGCGTGCCGAACAGAAACACCTGCAAGCGTTCGCGCGATTGCAGCAGCGCATGACAGAAGTACAGCACGGCACGCGAATAGCTGCTCATCGAGCCGGAAATATCGAGCAACAACACGAGCGGCGGCTTGCGTGCGACCACCGCGCGATACTTCCACACGGTCCAGTCGCCGCCCGCGCGCACGGCATGTCGCGCGCTCGCGCGCAGGTCCGCATGCGTGCCGCGCGACGCCGCTTTCAGCCGGCGTGTCGGCTCCATCGCGAGGGGCAGACGCTGCGCGCGAATCAGGTGACGCAGCGTGCGCCATTCGTCTGCGGTAAGCGTGTCGAAATCGCGATGACGCAGACGCTCTTCGGCACTGAACGTCACGTGCGCGTGCAGTTCGTGGCGGTCTTTGTCGGCGGCTTGCGGGGCTTGCTTGCGCTGCTTCGCGTGATGCGCCGCGAGCGCGTCGGCGAGCCGGTTGTTGCGCTTCGGCGGCGGGATGCCGCTCGTCACCTTCGGCAGAAGCAGCGCGCGCAGCTTGCCTTCCCAATCGGGATCGCGCCAGAAGAGATCGAACGCGGCGTTGAAGAGGTCGCGCTCATCGGGCGCGCACAACAGCAACGCGGCGAGCGCCGCGCGTACGTCGTCGCGCCGGTCGAGATCGATCCAGCGCAATGCTTCGAGCGCATCGACGGCTTGCGCGGGCGACATCGGCAAGCCCGCGCCGCGCAACAGCCGCACGAAATGCACGACGTTGCGTGCGAGCGTCGCGGTGTTGGGATCGCTGACGGGCATCATCGACGTTACTCCGCCGCCGCAAGACATTGGCGGATCTGCTCGGCGTCGAATCGCGCGAGGTCGTCCTGATACTTGAGCAGCACGCCGAGCGTGTCGTGGACCGACTGCGGATCGAGTTCGGTGACGGTGAGTGCGGCGAGCGCGCGGCACCAGTCGATCGTCTCGGCAATGCCGGGCGCCTTGAACAGATCCATGCCGCGCAGCCGATGCACGAAATCGACGGCGCGGCGTTGCAGCGCTTCGCCCGTTTCGGGCGCGCGCGCCGCGACGATCGCCAGTTCGCGTTCGCGGTCGGGATAACCGATCCACTGATACAGACAGCGGCGCTTCAACGCGTCATGCACTTCGCGCGTGCGATTCGACGTCATCACGACGAGTGGCGGATGCTCGGCGCGCACCGTGCCGTATTCGGGAATCGACACCTGAAAGTCCGACAGCAGTTCGAGCAGGAACGCCTCGAACGGCTCGTCGGCGCGGTCGATTTCATCGATCAGCAACACACGCCGCGCGCCGGGATGATGCTCATCTGGCATGAGCGCCTGCAGCAGAGGTCGCTTTAATAGAAACTCGCTGCGATACAGCGTGCTGCTGTCGGGCTTCTCGCCGGCCGCTTCGGCGAGCCGCAGCGCCATGATCTGCCGCGGATAGTCCCACTCGTACAGCGCGCTCGCCGTATCGAGCCCTTCATAGCACTGCAGCCGCAGCATCGACGTGCCGAGCATGCCCGCCGCCGCCTTGGCCAATTCCGTCTTGCCGACGCCCGGCTCGCCTTCGACGAACAGCGGCCGTTCCATGCGCAGCGCGAGAAACAGCGCGGTCGCCAGCTCGCGGCTCGCGAAGTAGCCTTGCGCAGTGAGCTGGGCGAGGGTGTCGTCGATTGAAGCGGGCTGCATGGTCCTCCCTGGCATTTCGGCTTGCATCGCTCGAACACTGAAGAAGCTGGACAAACCCGATAAACGAAATGGCCCGGACGCGCCGGGCCTCGGGTACACAAACGCCTCGCGCGCCGCGTCCGCTAACCGTTTGCGGCTCGCACCGCTCGCGCCGTCAGCACGGGTATCAGGTGAGCGCGATACTCGGCGCTCGCGTGCATGTCGGTGTTGAGATCGTCCGGTGCGACCGTCACGCCGCGCGCGGCGGCTTCCGTGAAGTTCGCGGCGAGCGCGTTCTCCATGTCCGTCGCGCGAAACACCGACGACGCCGCGCCCGTGATCGCGACGCGCACACCGCCCGCCGTCTTCGCGACGAACACGCCCGTCAACGCGAAGTGCGACGCCGGATTCCTGAACTTCTCGTACGCGGCTTTTTCCGGCACCGGAAACTCGACGGCGACGATCAGTTCGTCGGGCTGCAACGCGGTTTCATACATACCGACGAAGAAATCCGCCGCTGAAATGCGTCGCCGGTCGGTAACGACCGTTCCATCGAGGCCGAGCACGGCGGCAGGATAATCCGCGGCGGGATCGTTGTTCGCGATCGATCCGCCGATCGTGCCGAGCGAGCGCACCTGCCGGTCGCCGATATGCCCCGCGAGAAACGCGAGCACCGGCAATACGCGCTGCACTTCCGCGTGACTCGCGACGTCCGCATGACAGACGGCCGCGCCGACCGTCACTTTGGTCGGCTCGACGCGAATCTCCTTCAACTGCGGAATGCGCGTGACGTCGATCAGCTTCGATGGCTGCGCGAGACGCAGGCGCATCGTTGGCAACAGGCTCTGTCCGCCTGCCAGATACTTCGCTTCGCTGTCGGCGCTCAGGTTCGCCACGGCGCTTTTCGGATCGGCTGCACGTTGATAGTCGAATGAATACATGTCGGCCTCCGCTCAGGGACGTGAGTTTTGTGCAGCGTGGATCGCGGACCACACGCGATGCGGCGTGGCCGGCATCTGCAGGTCCGTGACACCGAGCGGCGCGAGCGCGTCGATGATCGCGTTGATCACGGCAGGCGGCGAACCGATCGCGCCCGCTTCGCCGCAACCCTTCACGCCGAGCGGATTGTGCGTACACGGCGTGCCTTTTGCGGTTTCGACGGTGAACGACGGCAGATCGGACGCGTGCGGCATCGCGTAGTCCATGTACGAACCCGATAGCAACTGGCCGGTGTCCTTGTCATACACGCAGCGCTCCAGCATCGCCTGGCCGATGCCCTGGCCAAGACCGCCGTGTACCTGCCCTTCGACGATCATCGGATTGATCACGTTGCCGAAGTCGTCGACGGCCGTGAAGCGCTCGATGCGCGTCTCACCCGTATCGACGTCCACTTCGACTTCGCAGATATACGCGCCCGCCGGATAGGTGAAGTTGGTCGGATCGTAGAACGCGCTTTCGTCGAGGCCAGGCTCGAGCTTGTCGAGCGGATAGTTGTGTGGCACATAGGCGGCGAGCGATACGTCGGCGAAAGTCTTCGTGCGGTCGGTACCGGCGACGCGAAACGTGCCGTCCTTGAACTCGATGTCATCCGCCGATGCTTCGAGCAGATGCGCCGCGATCTTCTTCGCTTTCGATTCGATCTTGTCGAGCGCCTTCATGATTGCCGAGCCGCCGACTGCAATCGAACGCGAGCCATACGTGCCCATGCCGAACGGAATGCGCCCGGTGTCGCCGTGGACGATATCGATGTTGTCGATCGGCACGCCGAGCCGGTCGGACACGACTTGCGCGAACGTCGTTTCGTGGCCCTGGCCGTGACTGTGCGAGCCGGTGAAGACGGTGACCGAGCCCGTCGGATGCACGCGCACTTCGCCCGCTTCGAACAGGCCCGCGCGCGCACCGAGCGCGCCCGCGATGTTCGACGGCGCGAGACCGCAAGCTTCGATGTAGCACGAGTAGCCGAGTCCGCGACGCTTGCCGTTCTTCTCCGATTCCTGTCTGCGCGCGGCGAAGCCTTTGACGTCCGCGAGTTCCATCGCGCGGTCGAGACAGGGTTCGTAATCGCCCGTGTCGTATGTGAGGCCGACGGGAGTCGCATACGGGAACGAGCGGATGAAGTTGCGGCGGCGGATTTCAGCGGGGTCTATGTTCATGTCGCGCGCCGCCGTTTCGACGAGGCGCTCGACCACGTACGTCGCTTCCGGACGGCCTGCGCCGCGATACGCATCGACGGGCACCGTGTTCGTGAAGACCGCTTTCACTTCGGCGTAGATCGCGGGCGTCGCGTACTGGCCCGCGAGCAGCGTCGCGTAGAGGATGGTCGGCACGCTGGAGGCGAAGGTCGACAGATACGCGCCCATGTTCGCGATCGTGTGGACGCGCATCGCGAGGAACTTGCCGTCCGCGTCCATCGCCAGTTCGGCTTTCGTCACGTGGTCGCGGCCGTGCGCGTCCGATAGAAACGCTTCGGAACGTTCGGCCGTCCACTTGACCGGACGGCGGATTTTCTTCGACGCCCACGTCAGCGCGACGTCTTCCGCGTACAGGAAAATCTTCGAGCCGAAGCCGCCGCCGACATCCGGCGCGATCACGCGCACTTTCGATTCCGGCAGCGACAGCACGAACGCCGCCATCAACAGCCGTTCGACGTGCGGATTCTGATTGGCCACATACACGGTGTAGCTGTCGTCCTGCGGCGCGTAGCTGGCGTTGACGGCGCGCGGCTCGATCGCGTTCGGGATGAGGCGGTTATTGACGATATCGAGCGTCGTCACGTGATGCGCCTTGGCGAACGCGGCATCCGTGGCCGCCTTGTCGCCGTGGCCCCATGTGTAGCAGGTGTTGTCGGGCACTTCGTCGTGGACGGCGGGCTGGCCGGCATCCGACGCGTGCGTGGTGTCGATCACGGCGGGCAGTTCGGCGTAATCGACTTCGATCAGTTCGGCGGCATCTTTTGCGGCCTTCACCGAATCGGCGATCACGATTGCGACCTGGTCGCCGACGTGGCGCACTTTCGTATGCGCAATCACGGGGTGTGGCGGCTCGTGCATCGGTTTGCCGTCGATGCTGTGGATCAGCCAGCCGCACGGCAGCCCGCCGACGTTTTCAGCGGCGAGATCCGCGCCGGTAAAAATCGCGACGACGCCGGGCGACTGCTTCGCGGCGGCGGTGTCGATACGTGTGATGCGCGCGTGCGCGTGGGGCGAGCGCAGGAATACGGCGTAGGTCTGACCGGGCAGGACGATGTCGTCGGTGTACTGACCGTTGCCGGTGAGGAAGCGATAGTCTTCCTTGCGCCGGACGGGCGTGCCCACCATGCGGTGCGAATCGGGTGCGTTCATGGCGGGCTCCTCAGACGGTCGTGGCGGCTTTCGAAGACGCGTCGGCTTGCATGCCGGCAGCGCCCTGAACGACGGCCTTGACGATGTTGTGGTAGCCCGTACAGCGGCACAGGTTGCCGTCGAGCTGACGACGCACTTCGTCTTCCGTGAGGTTCGGATCAGTCGCGACCAGCGCGGTTGCGCTCATCACCATGCCTGGCGTGCAGAAGCCGCACTGCAGGCCGTGGCACTCGCGGAAAGCGGCTTGCATCGGGTGCAGTTCGCCGTTTTTCGACAGCCCTTCGATCGTGGTGATTTCCTGGCCTTCTGCCTGCACGGCAAGCATGTTGCAGGATTTGATCGCGCGGCCGTTCAGATGAACCGTACACGCGCCGCATTGCGCGGTATCGCAGCCGACGTGCGTTCCTGTCAGCCGCAATTGTTCTCGTAGAAACTGGACAAGCAGGGTGTGCGGCTCGACGTTCGCGGTAACGGGTGAACCGTTCACCGTCAGACTGATGCTGATCGCCATGAACTGTCTCCTAGGGGACGCTCTTGTATTGAGCCCCGGGTGGGGTGAGACCGGCTCGGGCCCGTTGTTCACTTGCTACCGCCTGCCTGCTGGGAGGGTCCGGTACGGTTGGGGTGCTTTTTTTGCTTTGTTTTTGTTGTTTGTGACGAAAAGTAAAACACAAAAAACGGGAGGCGGCTATTGGGGGTCTGTGCCTCCGGCGGTTTTTGGTTTGGTTTTGGTTTTCGTTTTTTGCTGCGCAAGCTGTCTGGCTTGCGTGTGTTTTGCGCTGGCATCCGCGATGCGTTAGCTCGCTTCACGCGTTGCCCCTGTGCGGGGCGGCACCCGCTTTGGGTTGTCTGCGACGCTGGGTGGTTTGCTTGTTTTG